>JBDUEQ010000090.1:0-39407 GCA_040002315.1 Gammaproteobacteria bacterium | reverse complement strand
GCGCTCCATCGACGCGATTCGTAGAGGACTCGAATGAAATTTATTTGGCCGGCGATTTACGTATTAATAGGGCCGCTGTTGGCTCCGACGCGCTCGAATGCCTACCCACTTGATGTAGTCGTCGTTACGGCGACCCGAATACCGGAAGCGGCCGATCAGATACCGGCCGACATTACGGTAGTCTCGGGCAAGGAAATAGCTGCACGCGGTGCGACCGATATGGCGAGTGTCTTAGCCTTGGTGCCGGGCGTTGAAGCGCCGCCGGGCGGCGACGCGGGGCCGTCGAGCGCGGTTCCCTCCTTCTGGGGCCTGCACGAATTCGACGCGTTTCTGTTGGTGGTGGATGGCGTTCCTTGGGGAGGCGCCTTCAATCCGGGTATTACAACGCTCGACTTTACCAACACACAGCGAGTCGAGGTGTTGAAGGGTGCGGCACCGGTGATGTACGGCGCGACTTCGTTCGTCGGTGTGGTACATGTCCTTCACTATCCGGCCGGAGAAGCCGCAAACGAGGTGGATCTGGCCTACGGAAGCTATGGTTCCGTGCGCGGTTCAGCCTCAATTGCATTGCCGGATATCGGTAACTTTCGTCAGTCGATTGCGATTGATGGACAGCATCTGGGGTTTGCGGATGCGCGTGAAGTGGTGAGCAACGAACATGCGCTGTATCGAGGTGCGGTGCAGGTAGGCGCCGGCACATTGACCGTGGATGCCAATCTCTCGTTTGTGCGCGACACCCCGCCAAGCCCGGTACTTCGCGCGGGTACCGGTCTCGCCGAGATCACACCGATCAATGCGAATTTCAATCCCGCGGACGCGGCGATCAACGAGAACAAGTATCAGCTCGCGGTGGGGTACTCATTACCGCTCGGGTGGGGCACCTGGGACACGCTCGCCTCTTTCGCCTATTCGGACATCACGGATCGGCGCGCATTTCTGCATCCGGATCTAAGCGGGACCGCCGATACGCAAAACCAGCGCCGCTTCATCGACGATAGCTATCTTGACAGCCACTTAAGCGTGCCTCTACTGGGTGATACGAAGCTCATCATCGGCGCGGATATGCTTTACGGACTGGGACGTCAGACAACTCTAAACGGCAACGACGATTACACCGTGCCGCTGGACGGCTCGGTTCTACCACCGCCGATATCGTCTTTACCCGTCAATGAAATCGGCACCCTCAATGATAAACGCCTATTTGCGGGGCAATACGCACAAATTGATTGGAAGCCTGACGACAGGTGGGATGTGACTGCAGGCGTGCGCCTTAATGAGGCCTACGAGCACAAGGACTCGAGCGACCTGGACCTGACGGCGCCTCCAATCGCGTCCGCGACCGTTGGCAAAACCATCATTCGCCCGACCGAGACGGTCGGCGCCAGCTATCGATTGTGGTCAGAGGGCAAGGATGAACTCATCGTTTACGCCGACTATCGCAATGCCTTCAAACCGGCGGCGCTCGATTTTGGTCCGGATTTCACACCGGACCTGCTGAGCCCTGAGACCGCTAAAAGCTACGAGGCAGGGCTGAAGGGTGCCGCTTCAGGGGGCCGATTGACATATCAAGCCGGGCTATTTTGGCTCGATTTCAAAAATTTGGTGGTGGCCACGAGCTCCGGCGCGCTCGCCAATGCCGCCGCAGAGCGACTCAAAGGCATCGAAGCAGAGAGCCGATTTCAGTTCACGCGAGACCTCGCATTTGCCGCGAACGCTTCTTATCACGATGCACGGTTCACCCAGTATCTTCTCTTCGATGGCAACGCCATCGTCGATGTCGCCGGACGACAGCTGACCCTATCGCCGCATGTACTGGCCTCGATGGGGCTGCTGTACACGCCCGATAGAGGCTTGTCGGCGACCGCGGTCGCGCGCTATGTCGGTCGGCGTTTTCTAGATGAGGAAAACACTGCGCCCGTGGGCGGCTATACAACGCTCGACGCCAATTTAGGCTACCGATTCGATCGCTATCAACTCATGCTCGAGGGCTCGAATCTCACCAGTCAACGGCCGCCGGTGACCTCAAGCGAATTTGGCAGTCAGTCGTTCTATATATTGCCGGCGCGCATGCTCTGGATTCGCGCCAAATACTTGTGGCGCTGATTCCATTTGGAAGTAATTATAGCGGGCGGACGTCAGTCCTCGATGCTCGACCCTTGGGAAATTTATGCGATCAATGTCTCTAGCCAGTTGTGTCGGCGTATTGCTCTTCCTTCAAGACCCGGTGTGGGCGGCGCCCCCACTCAATCCTCCCTCCATCACCCAAGATCTGCAATGGCGGCTCGTAGGCCCCCACCGCGGCGGCCGCACGCGCGCCATTACAGGCGTACCGGGCAAGCCGCACACCTACCTTGCCGGCGCAGTGGACGGTGGCGTCTGGAAAACCGATGATGACGGACGGACCTGGGTGCCCATATTCGATGCCGAGCCCACGCAATCGATCGGCGCCATCGCGGTGGCACCTTCTGATCCGCGCATCATCTATGTCGGCAGCGGCGAGGGGCTGCACCGGCCGGATTTGTCAGTCGGCAACGGCATGTACCGCTCGGCGGACGGCGGTCTCACGTGGAACCATGTCGGCCTCGATGATGCGCAGCAAATTCCGGATGTGGCGGTGGATCCGCACGATGCGAACCGTCTGTACGCCGCTGTACTCGGCCATCCCTACGGTCCGAGCGCGCAGCGCGGTATCTATCGGTCAAAGGACGGGGGTGCCACCTGGCAACAGGTGTTGAGCCGTGACGAGAATACCGGAGGCTCATTCATCCGCATCGATCCCTTCGATGCCAACACGCTGTATGCGGGCCTTTGGAATGTTCGCTCCGGTCCGTGGGAGGACAAGAATACCTACAACGGCACCAACGGTGGATTGTTCAAATCCACTGACGGCGGCGAAAATTGGCGTCAATTGCGAGACGGCCTACCAAATGAGTTGTCACAGATCGATGTCGCGGTGGCTCCAAGCAAGCAGGGACGACTCTACGCAACGATAGCGACGACCTCGAGTGCGGACGCGAAGTACGGCACAGCATCCGGATTGGGTGTTTACCGCTCGGATGATGGCGGCGAGCATTGGCGCGTCGCGACCAGCGATCCGCGCCCGGCGATGCGCATCGGCGGGGGCGATCTACCCCTGATCAAGGTTGACCCCACGAATGCTGACACTCTCTACAGTGCTTCTATCGTTTTGCATAAATCCGTGGACGGTGGCGCCACGTGGGTGCCATTCAAGGGCGCGCCCGGCGGCGATGACTACCAAAATCTCTGGGTAAGTCCCGATGATCCTAGCCAGATCGCTCTGGTGAGCGATCAAGGAATGGTCATTAGCGTGAACGCCGGGCGCACGTGGAGTTCGTGGTACAACCAGGCGACTGCGCAGCTCTACCACATCGGCATCACTCCGACCTACCCCTACCGGCTCTGCTCGGGACAGCAGGAAAGCGGCTCCGTGTGCATTTCGAACCGCGGCAATGATGGGGAGGTCACTTTCCGAGAGTGGCACCCGGTTGGCGTGATCGAGTACGGCTATGTGATGCCCGACCCGCTCGATGCGGACATCATTTTTGGAGCTGGACGCAACGTCGTGACCAAGACCCACTTGTCGACGGGCCAGGTGCAGGACATCACGCCGATTCCTGTCATGAGCAAGGATGACCGCGTCGATCGAACCGAACCGATTCTGTTCTCCCCCTTCGATCCGCATCGGCTGTACTACGCAGCCAACCGTCTATACGCCTCAAATGATGCAGGTGACAGTTGGAACGCGATCAGTGGAGACTTGTCACGCCCGGTGGGCGCCTCGCCCGCCAGTGTCGGGGCCTTGCACATCGAACACGCCGAACTGCAGCGCGGCGCCATCTACTCGGTGAGCGCTTCGCCCGTGACCAAAGGCTTGCTGTGGGCGGGCACCGATGATGGCTTGATTTGGACCACGCCCGATGAAGGCAAAACTTGGCGGAACATCACACCGCCCGAACTCACGCCGTGGAGCAAGGTCACACAGATCGAAGCTTCGCATTTTGACGCCCGGGTGGCCTACGCATCGGTGAGCCGGTTTCGGGTGGATGATCTTAAGCCCTATGTGTATCGCACGCGCGATGGCGGCAACAGCTGGCAATTGATCACCGCAGGCTTGCCGCCCGATGCGCCGGTGAATGCCGTTCGCGAAGATCCAAAGCAGCGCGGCTTGCTGTTCGCCGCCAGCGAAAAGGCGGTTTGGATGTCCTTCGATGACGGTGAGCAGTGGCAATCTCTACAACTCAATCTGCCGCACACCTCGATGCGCGATCTGGCAATCCACGATCAGGATCTGATCCTCGCCACACATGGCCGAGCTTTCTGGGTATTGGACGATATCAATCCGCTGCGCGCATTCGCCGCCGGCGCCTCTCGCAAAGAGGTCACGCTGCTCAGGCCGTCGCCGGCCATACGCGTCCGGCGCAGCACCGGGACCGATACTCCGATCCCGCCGGAAGAGCCGGCCGGACGAAATCCGCCGGACGGGGCTTTGATCGACTACTACTTGCCGCAGGCCGCCACGGTCGCGCTCGAGATCGAGGTGCACGATGCCGGCGGCAAGTTGGTGCGTCGCGTGCGCAGCACCGATGCTCTCGGCCCCAGCGCCGAAGAGCGCGCCAAGGAACTGATTCCGGCTTATTGGATACGGCAACCCGCGCCCATCTCCACCGGCGCGGGGCTCCATCGCTTCGCCTGGGACTTGCACTACAGCGCGCCTTTGACGGCACGGCGTGACTATCCGATCTCCGCGGTCGCGCATGACACCCCGCAGGAGCCTCAAGGGCCAGCTGCGCCGCCGGGCGAGTATCGCATCGCGCTGAATCTCGGAAAGCACCACTGGGAACAGTCGCTCACCGTTTTAGCCGATCCACGCGTCCACATTTCAGCGGAACAATTCGCGGCTCAGTACGTCCTCGCGCAGCGCCTGGGCGATGCGTTAAGTGCAAGTAGCGCTAAATTGCTTAAGGCGCGCAGCCTGCGCACCCAGATCGCTGCGCTCGGCGCGGCGACAGCAAATCAGGCACGAACTCTCGACAACAAGCTCGAGTCATTGATGGAACCCAAGGCGAGCAGCGAATCCGAGACAGCCGTACCGCGCGGCCTCGAGCACACGAACAACGCACTGCAGGGTTTGTACGAACAAGTGACGTCCGCTGATGCCGCACCAACACGGGCACAGTCAGCGGCCGCGGAACAATTGCTCAAAGACTGGGCCGCCATCGATGTCGCATCGACCGACATTTGGAGCAAGGACGTACCCGCGCTCAATCTTGCGCTGAAGAAGGCCCGTCTCATAGCGCTGCGCGACGAAGCCGAAACGACCGAAGGCAGTACGCAGGTCGACGAGGACTGAGACCGGCCTATCGTTGGGACCTGAGCTTGGGAACCTGATTGCCGCGGCGAAAAAGGCGTGCGAGCTAAAACCCCACAAAGCCCCCGCAACCTTCTGGCAACGCCGGCTGTTGGAGGGCAGCTCAGCGTCAACTCACTGATGTAGCAGAGCGAAGTGGTGCGCCCGGAGAGATTCGAACTCCCGGCCTCCTGGTTCGTAGCCAGGCGCTCTATCCAACTGAGCTACGGGCGCGCAAGGGGCGCGAATATTAACACACCGATCAGCAAGTGCCATTCCGATGCGGGCGCACGGTGTGGCGGAGAGGGAGGGATTCGAACCCTCGAAGGGCTTTTGACCCTTACGCCCTTAGCAGGGGCGCGCCTTCGACCACTCGGCCACCTCTCCGGTACAGGACTAGCCCATTCGCGGAGCGCGGGATCATACCCGTCCGACGCAGTCCAGGTAAAGCAATAGGGGGCTAAACGCTACCAGCCTTCAAGCATCATCGACGATTTTGGCTGACGGAGCGCCCGCTCGGGAGTCAAGGTCTTCCTCGCGCTTGATGCGCTCGTAAATCTCTTCCCGGTGCACGGCCACGTCCTTTGGTGCATTGACACCGACGCGGACTTGATTGCCCTTCACTCCCAACACAGTCACGGTGACCTCGTTGCCGATCATCACGGTCTCGCCAACACGCCTGGTTAATATCAACATATACGAACTCCTAACTTCCTTGGCAGTGCAGCGACGACAATTCAACTACTGCTGTAGATCTAAGGTATCACCATCAGTCGTTCGTTCCGTGCCTTGGCAGCGAATACCACATACCACCGCTAAGGGTATCGACACAAGCCAAAAAACACTGAAGGCTTCGCCAAGAATACTAAAGCCTATCGGCGCAAGTTGCTATCAGAAAAAACAAACCGTTCAATTAGCCAGTCGATTACGTATCAGGGTTTCCACTCCTGCCAGAGCCTTGCCGAGATTTTCAGGCTGCGTGCCGCCCGCCTGTGCAAAATCAGCGCGGCCGCCGCCCTTGCCGCCAATCTGCGCGGCGACAGCACCTGCAATTTCTCCCGCCTTCATCCGAGTGAGCAAATCCGCGGAAACGCCTGCGACCAATACGACTTTGCCCTCTTGTACGGTCGCCAAAACGACCACAGAGGATCCTAACTTGCCCTTCAGTTGGTCAACCGCATCGCGCAGCGACTTGGCGTCCGCCCCGTCAATTTGCGCCGCCAAAACCTTAATCCCACCCACATCTTTTGCCTGAGATGTTAAATCGCCGCCTTGGCCGCTCGCGAGTTTGGATTTGAGCTGTTGCACCTCTTTTTCCAGCTTCCGAGAACGCTCGACGAGCTCGCGGACTTTTTCGTCCACGTCCTCGCGGCTGCCGCGAAGCATTGCGGCAATGTCGCGCAATACCTGTTCGCTGTGCACAACCCACTCATACGCCATCCGGCCGGTGACCGCCTCCACACGCCGCACCCCGGCAGCGACCCCAGATTCGCTCAAGATCTTGAACAAGCCGATATCGCCTGATCGTTGGACGTGAGTGCCGCCGCATAGTTCCAAGGAGAAATCACCGATCGACAGCACTCGAACATCGCTCTCATATTTCTCGCCGAACAATGACATTGCGCCTGCGGCGACGGCGTCATCCAATGCCATTACCCGGGTTTCCACCGGAGAATTATTGCGGATGGCAGAATTGACGAGTTCCTCAACCTGCCGTAATTCCTGGGGTTGCAGCGCTTGTGTGTGCGAAAAATCGAAACGCAACCGATCGGCCGCAACCAAAGATCCCTTCTGCTCCACATGCGTTCCCAACACCTTTCTTAAAGCCGCGTGCAATAGATGGGTGGCCGAATGATTCAGCGCAATGGCGGTGCGGCGTTCTTGGTTCACCTGTGATTCAACGGTATCGCCGACCCGCAACTCTCCGCTGTCGAGCACCCCCACGTGCGCGAACGAGGCGCCGATTTTCTGTGTGTCGCGCACCGTGAAGCGCACCGCCGCACCGGACGTTGCTGCGCAGATGAGCACTCCGGCATCGCCGATTTGGCCGCCGCTTTCCGCATAGAACGGCGTGTGGTCGAGGACGACCTGCCCTTCTTGTCCGGGCCGCAGTGCATCTACGACGGCACCATCGAAAATCAGCGACGTCACGACGCTACGGTCGCTCAGTCGATCGTAGCCCATGAAATCAGTCTTGCCGGACAACTTCACGGAATCGCGCAATTCCCCGCCAAACTTGCTCGCCGCGCGCGCGCGAACTCGCTGTGCATCCATCGCCGCGTCGAAGCCCGCTTGATCGATGGTAAGGCCCCGCTCGCGCGCGATATCCGCGGTCAGATCCAGCGGGAAGCCGTAGGTGTCGTACAGCCGAAATACCATTTCTCCCGGAATTACCGTCGACGTGAGCCTGGCCGTTTCTGCATCCAGCAGCGCCATGCCGGTGGTCAGCGTCTCGGCGAACCGGGTTTCTTCCTGGGCCAGGACTTGAGTGGCGCGCGCCTCGCCGTTCACGAGTTCCGCGTAGTACCCGCCCATCTCCCTCACCACGCTGGCGACCAGATTATGGAAAAACGGCTGGGTCTGACCCAATTTGTGGCCATGGCGTATGGCGCGCCGGATGATGCGTCGCAATACGTAGCCTCGGCCCTCGTTGGACGGCACGACACCATCGACAATGAGGAACGTACAGGCGCGAATATGATCGGCGATCACGCGCAAACTCGAGGATTCAAGGTCCTTGGTACCGGTGGCTTCGGCCGCGGACAGGATCAGCGAGCGGAACAAGTCGATATCGTAATTGCTATGCACCCCCTGCATGACTGCCGCAACCCGCTCCAATCCCATTCCCGTATCCACTGAGGGTTTGGGCAAGGGCACCAGCACCCCGTCCAGCGCGCGGTCGTATTGCATGAACACCAGATTCCAGATCTCGACGTAGCGGTCGCCCTCTTCGTCCGGGGAACCCGGCGGTCCGCCAGGGATATCCGCGCCGTGATCGTAGAAAATCTCTGTGCAAGGTCCGCACGGCCCGGTCTCGCCCATGGACCAAAAATTCGATTTCTCGCCTAAACGTGTACAGCGCGTCGGATCGATGCCGATTTCCTCGGTCCAGATGCGTTGCGCCTCGTCGTCCTCCTGGAACACTGTCACCCACAGCCGGTCTTTCGGGATACCGAGAGTACCGGTGATGAAGTTCCATGCGAAATGAATGGCCTCGCGCTTGAAATAGTCGCCGAAGCTGAAGTTGCCCAGCATTTCGAAGAACGTATGGTGCCGCGCGGTGTAACCTACGTTCTCCAGATCGTTGTGTTTGCCGCCGGCGCGCACGCAGCGTTGCGCGGTAGCCGCGCGCGAGTAGTCGCGCACATCCTTGCCGAGAAATAGATCCTTGAACTGGACCATGCCGGCGTTGGTGAATAGCAGCGTCGGGTCATTGCCGGGCACGAGCGAACTCGATGGCAGCACCGCATGGCCGTTCTTGCGAAAGAATTCCAGAAAGCTTCCGCGGATTTCCGAGCTGGTCATCGATTTCAATCTAGCGTCGCGTTTCATGTCTCTTCGATGTCTGCGTCAAGGTCTGTGTCAAAGCCTAAGGCCGTTCGGATCTGAGCGCTCGTGAAACCTCGGTAACCTAGGAATCGCCCCTGGCGCTGCCCGTCAGCGTAATTGTTCGGGGCCGCCGCGCCAAATTTCTTCAGCCGAGCCTTTCGCAAATGCAAAATCCAGTCGGGAAAAGCGCTCAGGCATTCCTCCGCCAGAACCCCCTCTATGCCGTGCCGGCGCAGTTCCGCGCGCACGCGCAGCGGTCCCTGGCCCCGAGCCGCATGATAGGCCACGAAGTTCTCCGTGAAGCGCCGATCATCGAGTAATTTTTCGCCGCGCAGCGCATCGAGCAGCGGTGCGACGATCTCTGCATCGTAACCTTTCTCGAGCAGTTTGCGGCGTAAATCGCCGGACGAATGGTCGCGGCGTGCGAGCGCGTCAAGCGCCGCCGCGCGAGCCGCACGCGCATCCAGCGGGGCTGCCTCGTGGCGACCCAGGGGCGTTACGCCTCTTTGACGTCGCCACCCCGATTCATGGTCGCTTTCTCAGGAATCAATTTGGCTCGAATTTGCCCTTCGATGTCCTTGGCAATGTCCGCATGCTGCTGCAGGAAGGTGCGGGCATTATCCTTACCCTGTCCAATCCGCTCACCCTTGTAGCTGTACCAGGAACCCGATTTTTCCACCAGATTGTGCAGCACGCCAAGCTCGATGAGCTCCCCTTCTCTGGAGATTCCGGTGCCATACATAATCTCGAATTCGGTTTCACGGAACGGCGGCGCCACCTTGTTCTTCACCACTTTGACGCGGGTCATTGAACCCACCACTTCCTCGCCGTTCTTGATCGCACCGATACGCCGAATGTCCATGCGTACCGACGAATAGAACTTCAGGGCGTTGCCGCCGGTGGTGGTTTCGGGGTTGCCGAACATTACGCCGATTTTCATGCGGATCTGATTGATGAAGATCACGATGGTGTTCGATCGCTTAATATTGCCCGTCAGCTTGCGCAATGCCTGCGACATCAGCCTGGCATGCAAGCCCATGTGCTGATCACCCATCTCCCCTTCGATTTCAGCCTTCGGCGTCAGCGCGGCGACCGAGTCGACGACGACGACGTCGACCGCACCGGAGCGCACCAGCATGTCGGTGATCTCCAGCGCCTGTTCGCCCGTATCCGGTTGCGAGACCAATAGGTCGTTGACTTTCACTCCCAATTTTTCTGCATACACCGGGTCGAGCGCATGCTCGGCATCGACAAACGCCGCTGTGCCTCCGTGGCTCTGTGCCGAGGCAATGATCGCGAGAGTCAGGGTGGTCTTGCCCGAGGATTCCGGGCCGAAAATTTCAATGACGCGACCGCGTGGAATGCCGCCGACGCCGAGCGCAATATCAAGGCCTAAAGATCCCGTCGGGATGGAGTCCACCTCGTAGGTGGCGCCGGCATCGCCCAAGCGCATGACCGAACCTTTGCCAAATTGTTTTTCGATCTGACTCAGCGCGGCTGCGAGAGCTTTTTTGCGATTCTCATCCATAGCGATTCCTCAACAAGGTGTGGCGCTATTATTTCATATTCAGCGCCGAACGCTCATCTCATATGCATCGAAATTGCAGAGATTTCTATTGTTCCGCCGTTTCATCCAGTAGTGGCCAGGTATCGACTACTGTATAAACCGAGCCCGTGCCGCTGCATTGGAGCGCACCAGACTGAACGAGCGCACGCTCCAGTAGATCGGTGACATTGCTTTAAGCACAGGGGCTTGCGCCAAGTTAGGGCCGCGCGGTACCCGCGAGCAACCCCTCGAGCGCCGCCCGCACGGTCTTGCGGCGCACCGCCTCACGGTCACCGCGAAAATGTTTTAGCTGCACGGCGACCCGTATGCGTGCGCCGCGCCGCTCAGCCCACGCCAGCCAAACGGTGCCGACGGGCTTGCCCGGCAGTGCGCCGCCGGGACCCGCAATGCCGGTAACCGCCACCGCCACTTGGGCATCCGTTTGCAGCAAGACGCCTTTCGCCATTGCCCGTGCGGTGAATTCACTCACCGCACCCGAGCGTTTGAGCACCGAAGCAGGGACCTTGAGCCGCGCAGTCTTGGACTCGTTACTGTAGGTAACGAATCCCTCGGTGAACCACTGCGAGCTTCCGGCTATATCGGTGAGCGCCTTGGCTATCCAGCCACCCGAGCACGATTCCGCCGTCGCCAGCACGCGTTGTTCACGCAGCAAGTGCCGGCCGACGCGTGCCGCAAGGTGCCCGAGATCTTCGTCCGAGTTGCGTGCCACCGGCTAGATTCTCGGCCACGCCAGGTGATCCTTGTTGATCGACGCCAGGTCGGGAGTGCCGGCCTGACGCATGATGGAGCGCAGCTCGCGCGTCAAGATATCGGCGATGGCTTCTACCCCCGGCTGACCGAACGCAGTGAGGCCCCAGGCGTACGGCCGCCCGATACCGACTGCGGTTGCACCCAAGGCCAGCGCCTTGAAGATATCCGTGCCACGCCGAATGCCGCCGTCAATGAACACGGGTATCCGTCCGCCCACTGCTGCAACGATTTCCGGAAGGCACTCGATGGTGGAGCGCAGCGTCTCTTCCTGTCGTCCGCCATGATTGGACACGATGATCCCATCGACCCCCGCCTTCATCGCCTGTGTCGCGTCTTCCGCCGTCACGACGCCTTTCACCAGGAATTTGACCGATACCAATTTGCGGACGCGTTCGAGATAGTTGCCGGACATGCTCGTCGGTGCGAGTTCGGTAACTCGTGACACGTCGATGCCCGCGAACATGGGCGCCCTGAGCCACATGTCGTGCTTGCCCCCGGCGTGACATTGCGTACACACGCGATCGTCGTGCTGCATGGCCCGCCGCAACGTCTCGGAGTTGCGGCCGGGAGGCGAATCGACAGTGAGCACGATCGCGGGGCTGCCCGCCTTCTCCCCCCGGCGCACGAGTGCTTCGGTCACATTCCAGTCGTCCGTGGCATACAGTTGCTGCCACACGGGCGCCTTGCGCGCGGCGAGCACGTCTTGCAGCGAGCTCGACGAGCCGGCCGAGAGCATCATTTGAATTTCCCGGCTAGCTGCGGCCCGCGCCACGGCGACTTCCGCCTCGGGGTGAAACGCGCGCAGGCCCGACACCGCTGAGAAATAGACCGGTCGCTTCCACTGACTGCCCCAAACGCTCACTTTCGTATCGAGTTTGCTGACATCCATAAATCGCCGCGAGCGGATCTCAATGTGCGAATACGCATCATGATTCAGGAACACGGTGCGGTCGTCATCCACTCCCGTCGCGAGATAGCCGAAATGCGCCGGCGGCAGTTTAGCCCGCGCCAAGGCTTCGAAGTCCGCGACATTGAGAACCTGGTCGAGCGTAATTTCACCGGCCTCGCCTTGAACTGCAGCGCCCGCCGCGCCCCAGCCGAGACGCGGCAAGCTGAGCAGCGCCGGCGCCGCAGCGAGGCCATTGAGCAGCAATCGACGAGTTCGAGAGGGAGGATCTGGCCGGTGCATGGCTTGACCTTGTGGGCTTGATTGTTGGTGCATGGCAGATAGCAAGAAAGGCTTGGTCCGTCAACTGACGACAACGAGGGCGGACCCGTGGACAATGCGCGCGTGACCCAGGCGAATCCCGAACACACCCCCATGATGCAGCAGTACCTGCGCATCAAAGCCCAGCATCCAGACGTGCTGCTGTTCTATCGCATGGGCGATTTCTACGAAATGTTCTACGACGATGCGCGCCGCGCCGCGCAACTCCTGGACATCGCGCTCACCCAACGCGGCGCCTCAGCCGGGGCGCCCATTCCCATGGCGGGAGTGCCCGCGGTCACCCTCGATACCTACCTCGCGAAGCTGGTGCGCAAGGGCGAATCAGTCGCCATCTGCGAGCAACGCGGCGAGCCCGGCAAGGCCAAGGGTCCGATGGAACGCGAAGTGGTGCGCATCGTCACCCCAGGAACGCTCACCGATGAGGCTCTTCTGGATGAGCGGCGCGACACTTTGCTCGCCAGCGTCTGCGGGGCTGACGGCCGCTTTGGGCTCGCTTGGCTCGACCTGTCGGCCGGGCGTTTCAGCATCATGGAATTCGCGGGCCTGCCCGCGCTCGAGGCCGAAATCGAGCGGCTGCGCCCCGCCGAATTGCTGGCCCCGGATGGCGCACAACCCCTGCTCGCACCGTCCTCCGGCCTCAAGGATCGGCCCTGGCGGCTGCGCGCGCCCTGGCACTTCGATGCGCAGTCCGCGACTCGTGCCCTCACCGAGCAATTCCGCACCCGTGATCTAGCCGGCTTTGGCTGCGCCGACAAGCCCTTGGGCATTGCCGCGGCCGGCGCGCTGCTCGCCTACGTGCGCGAAACCCAGAAATCAGCCCTGCCCCATCTCTTGACCATCACCACTGAAGAACGCGACGCCGCGCTCATCATGGACCCCGCCACCCGCCGCAATCTGGAACTCGATGAGAGCCTCGCCGGCAAACCGGAAATGACCCTCGCGGGCGTCTTCGATCGCACGGCCACGGCCATGGGCGGCCGGATGCTGCGCCGCTGGCTGCACCGGCCGCTGCGCGATCACGACGCCCTGCGCACGCGCTACGACGCGGTCGCGACCCTGATGGAGTCCGCCCAGCACGCCGCGCTCGCGGAACCATTAAAGGCAATCGGCGACTTGGAAAGAATCGTCGCAAGGATCGCCCTGCGCTCGGCGCGGCCGCGCGATCTCACGCAGCTGCGCGCGGCGCTCGCCGTCCTACCCCAGCTGCAACGGATTCTAGGGCCCACCACCTCTCCGCTGCTGCAGCAACTCCTTTCTGAGCTCGCCCGCGACAACGACAATCACCATCACGACCATGCCTTGTTGGCCAAGGCTATCGTCGAGGCGCCCCCGCACCACCTGCGCGACGGCGGCGTAATCGCCGCGGGCTATGACCCGCAGCTCGACGAGCTGCGCCTCCTCGGCACCAATACCGAACAGTTCCTGCTCGATCTGGAAAAAAAAGAGCGCGAGCGCAGCGGCTTATCCAGCCTGAAATTGGGCTTCAATCGCGTGCAAGGCTTCTTCATCGAAGTGAGCCGCAGTCAAGCGGATAGGGTGCCGGCCGACTATCTGCGCCGGCAAACGGTGAAATCCGCCGAGCGTTTCATTACCCCCGAATTGAAATCCTTCGAGGACAAGGTGCTGGGTGCACGCGATCGAGCACTCGCACGCGAAAAGACACTGTACGAAGCATTGCTCGATCACCTGACCGGGCGTCTGCCCGCGCTGCAGTCGAGTACAGCCGCCATTGCACAGATCGACGTACTCCAGTGTTTCGCCGAGCGCGCCACGGCGCTTGACTGCGCACAGCCGCAGTTGGTCGAGGAACCGATGTTGCTGATCGATGCGGGCCGGCATCCCGTAGTCGAGCGTGCCGGCCGCGAACCCTTCGTCCCCAATGACCTGCGCTTTGATGACTCGCGCCGCATGCTCATCATCACGGGACCCAATATGGGCGGCAAGAGCACCTACATGCGTCAGACCGCGCTCATCGTCATCCTCGCGCACATCGGCTGCTACGTGCCGGCGCGCCGCGCGATCTTAGGGCCCATGGATCGCATATTCACGCGCATCGGCGCCTCGGACGATCTGGCGGGCGGCCGCTCCACCTTCATGCTCGAGATGACCGAAACCGCCAATATCCTCAACAATGCCACGGCCAAAAGTCTCGTGCTCATGGACGAAGTGGGGCGCGGCACCAGCACCTTCGACGGTCTGTCACTCGCCTGGGCCTGCGCCGCCTTCATCGCCAACAAGATCCGCGCCTTCACCCTGTTCGCCACGCACTATTTCGAACTCACGAGCCTCGCCGGCGAGGCGCCGGGGGTCGCCAACGTGCATGTCGAGGCGGTGGAACACGGCGATTCCCTGGTCTTCCTGCACAGCGTGCAGGAGGGCCCCGCGAACCAGAGTTATGGTTTGCAGGTCGCGGCGCTAGCCGGCATTCCGAAATCGGTGACGGCGCAGGCGCGCCGCTACTTGACTGAGTTGGAACGCGAGCGAGACGCGCTGCGCACTAAGGCCTCGCCGCAGGGCGAGCTGCCGCTGTTCGCGACCGCGCCGCCGGCGCCTCCGGAATCCGCCGCACTTGAAGCGCTGCGCGCCCTCGATCCGAATGCCTTGAGTCCGCGCGATGCACTGGACCTGCTGTTCCGCCTGCAGCAATTGGACCGCGGCGATAGGTAAAAATCAGCGACTCGCCCGCTTCAGAATTTCCCGGTCTTCAAAAAAGTCGCAGTCGCGCTCGCCACCGCCTTGGAAAATACCATTCCGGTGTGACTCACGCGCAGCACCCGATGGTCTTCCGCACCCACCAGCTGCGTCTCCGCCACGAGTACCGTACCGTCGTTCGGGCCTTCGAGTTTCCCCAATAGGCGGCCCACCCCGCGGTCCAAGCTGCCCGCGATCACTCCCAAATCTCGCGCGTCACCCCAGCGGCGATCGCGCGGCAGAAGTAGTTCCTCACGTCCGCTGCGCCCCAGGATGGTCTTGCCCAGCGGCAGCCGAGCTAAATTCTGCGCCGAAACGCTGCCCCGCAGCGGCGGCCCCATGAGCACGATGCGCCCCGGCGGCAGCCAGGCCCGCACCGCGGCGTCCTCCTCGAACAGCCTCAAGATCACAAGGCCGCCCAAGCTGTGTCCGACCAAGTGCAGGGTATCGGCGCGCATGGCGGCCAGGAACTTCGCCAGTGCCCGCGCATTGGTGCTGGCATCGGTTGTGATCGAGGGATATGAAAAGGTTCGTGCGTCGGCCTGAAGGTCCTGCGCCAAGCGCCGGCGCAGCAGGAAGGACTCGGCGCCTCTCTGCCACAAGCCATGCACGTACACCACCACCGTGCTCAATGCGCCGACTCCAGACGCAGCGATTCAATGACGGCGCGGTTGGTGTTCGAAGAGGCCTTTGCTGCCGCCTCGACTCCCGAGGTCCAGCAAAACTGTACATGCTCCGATTCGCTCAACGTCACCGCTACACGGCGCGGCAGGCGCAACGAAAACGCATGTTCCAGATTGCGCGTGATTCCCGGCGCGTACTTTTTCCCGAACGCCGGCAGTATCTCGTACACCTGGGTCCACTGCAGATTGACCAGCACCCCCTGCGTGATGCCGGTTTCCTCCACCACCTCGCGCCGCGCCGCACTATCGGCGAACTCGCCCCATTCCAGGCTGCCTGTCACCGACTGCCAAAAACCGGCGGGCCTGCGCCGTTCCAACAACAGGAATTCGCCGCCATCGGTATGGATCACGATCAGAACGGATTCCGGCCGCCTGAATTGCTGATCGCCGCTTGGCTGTTGAACGTTCACTCGACCTTGGGCGGAACCCGTACGCGGATATGCAATTCTCTAAGTTGCGCTTCGCTGACCTCGGTCGGCGCATCCATCAGAAGATCCGCCGCCGTCTGTGTTTTGGGGAAGGCGATGACATCCCGAATGCTCTCGGCCCCGGCCATCAACATGGCCAGGCGATCCAGCCCAAAGGCAATACCGCCATGGGGCGGAGCGCCAAACTTGAGCGCATCCAACAAGAACCCAAATTTGACCCGGGCTTGTTCCGGCGAGATGCCCAGCAAATCGAATACGACGGACTGCAGTTCCTGGCTATGGATACGCACCGAGCCGCCGCCGATCTCGGAACCGTTCAGCACCATGTCGTAAGCCTTGGCCGTCGCCTCGCCGGGGCTTGCCGCCAGCGCCGCGTAGTCCAGATTCGCCGGGCTGGTAAACGGATGATGCATGGCCTGCCAGCGCTTGCCGTCCGCGTCCCACTCGAACATGGGGAAGTCCACCACCCACAAGGGCCGCCAACCTTCCGCGACTAGCTTCAAATCCTGGGCCACTTTGAGGCGCAGCGCCCCCAAGGCGTCGCTCACCACTTTTCCGGTGTCCGCGCCGAAAAAAATCAAATCACCGTCGGCAGCGCCCGTGCGTTCGAGGATTCCGCTCACCGCCGCGTCGCTCAAGAATTTCAAGATCGGTGACTGCAGTCCCTCGCGGCCCTTCGCGATCTCGTTGACCTTGACGTAGGCCAAGCCCTTGGCGCCGTAACGCGCCACATACGCCGTGTAGTCGTCGATCTCCTTGCGCGACAACCGTCCGCCCTGCGGCACGCGCAATGCCGTGACGCGGCCGCGCGGATCGGCCGCAGGCCCCGCGAACACCTTAAAATCGCAGCCCTTGACCAGATCGGCCACATCCACCAATTCCAGCGCCACCCGCAGATCGGGCTTGTCCGACCCATAGCGGCGCATGGCCTCGGCATAGCTCATCCGCGGCAGCGGGTTCGGCAACTCGACATTGAGCACCTGCTTGAATAAATGCCGCACCAGCCCTTCCATCAGCTTTTGTATGTCCAACTGATCGAGGAACGAGGTCTCGATATCGAGCTGCGTGAATTCCGGCTGCCGATCAGCGCGCAAGTCCTCGTCGCGGAAACAGCGCACGATTTGATAGTAGCGGTCGAAGCCCGAAATCATCAGCAATTGCTTGTAGATCTGCGGCGACTGCGGCAGCGCGAAGAATTTTCCCGCATGCGTGCGGCTCGGCACCAGGTAATCGCGCGCGCCCTCCGGCGTCGCCTTGGAGAGCATGGGCGTTTCGATGTCGATGAAGCCGGCCTCATCAAGGTAGTGGCGCATGGCGCGCGTGATCCGGTGCCGCAGCAGCAGGCGCTCGCGCATCTCCTCGCGGCGCAAATCCAGGTAACGATAGCGCAGCCGCACCTCTTCGTTCACCTGCTCGTCGAGCTGGAACGGCAGCGGCTCCGAGCGGTTCAGTATCTCGAGCTCCTGGCACAGCACTTCGACTTGACCCGACTTTAAGCTGGCATTCGCGGTGCCGGGCGGCCGCGCCCGCACCAGCCCGGTGACCTTCAGCACGAACTCATTGCGCACGCGCTCCGCCATGGCGAACACGGCAGCCCGATCGGGATCGAAAACGATCTGCAGCAGGCCTTGGGCGTCGCGCAAATCGACGAAAATGACCCCGCCATGGTCGCGGCGACGATGCGCCCAGCCGGCCACAGTGACGACCTTGCCGGTCAAATTTTCATTAACTTGCCCGCAATAATGAGTGCGCATAGGAAATCAACTAAAAAGTGAGGGAAGCAACCAAGGGTTGGCAGCGCGCGATCCTAAGGCTTAGGCAGGGCGCGGGCAAGCCCAAGAGCAGACGCGCTGGCTGACTAACGCGGCCGCTTCGACTTCGTCGCCGCCCGTTTGATCGGCCGCTTTGCAGCGGTTCTACCGCGTGCAGCCTTGCGCCCGCTCGCCGAACCCTTGCTGAGATCGAGCTTCTTCGTTGGGCTCGCCGCTGCCTTATCTGAGGGTTTGTCGGTGGCCTTCTCCTTGGACGTGGCTGCATCCTTGGCGCTCCCGCCTTCGGCTCCCTTCGCATCGCCGGCCTTGCCTTCGGCTCCCTTGGCGTCGGTGCCCTTGGCGTCGGTGCCCTTGGGGTCGGTGCCCGCCGCATCCTTGGCGGCCTCCTTGCCGCTATCTTTGGGCGCATCCGCGTCCGGCCGATCAGCCAGGTTCTTCTTGTTGTCCGAATCACCCTTGAAGTCGGTCTCGTACCAACCGCCGCCTTTCAAGCGAAACACCGGCGCCGACATCAGGCGCTGCAGCTGCGACTTGCCGCAATGCGGGCATTTTCTTAAGGGCGGTTCGCTGATCTTCTGCATGGCCTCCAGATCATGGCCGCAGCTCTTGCATTGGTATTCGTAAAAAGGCATGTCTTTCCTCTAGCGGTCCCTAAGTATAGCGCGTCAATGGACGCGCTCCTTCTCGAACACGATGGCATCGCGCTTGACCTTGGCGACCACCCGATCTCCCGCCACGAAGTCGCCGCGTAGGATGGCCTGTGCCAGCGGATTCTCGATTTGCGCCTGAATGGCCCGCTTCAAGGGTCGCGCTCCATACACCGTGTCGAAACCTGCCTCGCCGATCTTGTCACGTGCCGGGTCGTCCAGGCGCAGCGTGATATCGCGCTCCGCGAGGCGCTGCCGTAAGCGTGCCAACTGTATATCGACAATGGCGCGAATCTGCTCGCGGCCCAGCGAGTGAAACACCACAATCTCATCGACCCGGTTGATGAACTCCGGCCGGAAATGCTGGCTCACCACCTGCATTACCGCCGACTTCATCTTGTCGTAGTTTGCCTCGCCCGACAGTTCTTGAATGACCTGCGACCCTAAGTTCGAGGTCATGATCACCACGCTGTTGCGAAAATCGACTGTGCGCCCCTGGCCATCCGTGAGACGCCCATCGTCCAATACCTGCAGCAGCACATTGAACACATCGGGGTGCGCCTTCTCGATTTCATCGAGCAGAATGACGCAATACGGACGACGACGCACCGCTTCGGTCAAGTACCCGCCTTCTTCGTAGCCCACGTAGCCCGGCGGCGCGCCGATCAGGCGCGCGACCGAATGCTTCTCCATGAACTCCGACATGTCGATGCGCACCAAGGATTCCTCAGTGTCGAACATGAATTCGGCCAGGGCCTTGCAGAGTTCGGTCTTGCCGACGCCGGTGGGACCCAAGAACATGAACGAGCCGCTCGGCCGGTTCGGGTCCGACAGCCCCGCACGCGTGCGGCGAATGGCATCCGCCACGGCCTTGACCGCCTCCGGCTGGCCCACCACGCGCTTGCTCAACACCTCTTCCATGCGCAGCAGCTTGTCGCGCTCGCCCTCGAGCATTCGCGACACCGGAATGCCGGTCCACTTCGAGACGATCTCGGCGATTTCCACTTCGGTCACCGAATTGCGCAGCAATTGATTGGGCTTTTGTTCCACCTCCAGCGCCTTGGCGAGCTTCTGCTCGAGCGCGGGAATGATTCCGTATTGCAGCTGGGACATGCGCGCCAGATCCTGCGCGCGCCGCGCCAAATCCATGTCATGGCGCGCCTTCTCGAGTTCTTCATTGATGTGTGCGGTGCCCTGCACCGAAGCCTTCTCGGCCTTCCACACCTCCTCGAGGTCCGAGTATTCCTTCCCCAACGCCTTCAACGAGTCGTCCAGCAACACTAACCGCTTGCGGGATGCCTCATCGGTTTCCTTCTTCAGCGCCTCGCGTTCAATCTTCAGCTGAATGATGCGCCGGTCGAGCTTGTCGAGCGCCTCGGGCTTGGAATCGATTTCCATCCGAATCAGCGAGCCCGCCTCATCGATCAAATCAATGGCCTTGTCGGGCAGCTGCCGATCCGCGATATAGCGATGCGACAGCGTCGCCGCCGCCACGATGGCCGGATCCGTGATCTCTACCTTATGATGCACTTCGTAGCGCGTCTTCAGACCGCGCAAAATCGCAATGGTATCTTCCACCGACGGCTCGTTCACCAGCACTTTCTGGAAGCGTCGCTCGAGCGCCGCATCCTTTTCGATGTACTTGCGATACTCATCGAGGGTGGTGGCCCCGACGCAGTGCAGTTCGCCTCGAGCAAGCGCGGGTTTCAGCATATTGCCGGCGTCCATTGCGCCCTCGGCCTTGCCGGCGCCTACCATGGTGTGCAACTCGTCGATGAACAAAATCACCTGGCCTTCCTGTTTGGCCAGATCATTCAGCACGGCCTTGAGCCGCTCCTCGAACTCGCCGCGGAATTTCGCGCCCGCGATCAGCGCGCCCAAATCCAAAGACAGAATGCGCTTGTTGCGTAGGCCTTCCGGCACCTCACCGTTGACGATGCGCTGCGCCAGGCCTTCGACGATGGCGGTCTTGCCCACGCCCGGCTCGCCGATCAGCACCGGGTTGTTCTTGGTCCGACGTGCCAGCACCTGGATGGTGCGGCGAATCTCATCGTCGCGGCCGATCACCGGATCCAGCTTGCCCTGGGTCGCGCGTTCGGTCAGATCGATGCTGTATTTTTCCAGCGCCTTGCGATTCTCCTCGGCGTTGGCATCATCCACCTTGGCGCCGCCGCGCACTTCATCGATGGCCTGCTCCAAGCCCGCGCGAGCGGCGCCGTTGGCCTTGAGCATGCGTCCCAGCTCGCCGCGGTCCTCGCAGGCCGCCAGCACGAACAGCTCGCTTGAAATGAATTGATCGCCGCGTTTCTGCGCGAGCTTGTCCGTGACATTGAGAAGTTTGCTGAGCTCATTGCCGACACTCACCTCGCCGGCGTTTCCCTCGACTTTGGCAATCCGGTCCATGGCACCGGCCAGATCCGAGCGCAGCTTGGCAACCTGGGCGCCCGCTTTCTCCAGCAGCGGCCGCGCGGTGCCGCCCTCTTGGTCGAGCAGCGCGGCCATGAGATGCACCGGCTCGATGAATTGATTGTCGCGCCCAACAGCGAGCGACTGCGCATCAGCCAGGGCCGCCTGAAATTTGGTCGTCAGCTTGTCCATTCGCATAGAAACATCCTCAGAAAGCCCTCTGAATGGTCAGTATTTGGGGGTGTACAGGGTCCAATTCAACGGCTTTAGCGATTCCCGCCGCCCTTTCGAGATTCCAGCCAGATCAGGGTCGCCTGGCGGCCCGTGACACCATCGCGGCGGTGCGAGAAATAGCGGTCCGCCGCGGCAAAAGTGCACTCCCCGCCGCCATAGATGCGGGCCACTCCGAGCGCGGTCAAACGCCGCCGCACCAGCTTCGCCAAGTCCGCCATGAATCGCCCGCGCGCATTCGGCTCGAAGGCCGACTCCCCGCCGACATCGGCTTTCAGCAGCGCCTCGCGAACTTCAGGCCCCACTTCAAAGTGCTTAGGCCCAATGGCCGGTCCGAGCCACGCCATCAGCCTGCCCGGCGGCACTTTAAGCGCGTGCACGGTAGCCTCGATGACCCCCAATGCCAGCCCCCGCCACCCGGCATGAGCAGCCGCCACCAAAGCCCCGGTATCCGCCGCCAGCAAGACCGGCAGGCAGTCCGCCGAGAGAATGGCGCACACCCGCCCCGCTTGCCGTGTCACGGCGGCGTCAGCCGGTCCGATGCCCCCCAAGCCGTCGAGATCCGCCACATGCGTGCCATGCACCTGCTCCAGCCAAACGGGCTCATCCGGCAAACCGGCCGCCGCCCGCAATCGCCGTCGGTTCTCGGCCACGCCGGCAGCCGCATCGCCCACGTGGTCACCTAAGTTCAGTGAGTCGTAAGGCGCCGCGCTGCTGCCGCCGGTTCGAAACGTAGAGAGCGCTCGTACCCCGCTGGGTGCCGGCCATCCGGGTTCGACCCAGGAGACGCTCATCGAGGGCGCCCCGGCTTACGCGTGGCGGCTTGCGCCGCATCACGCACGGCCTCGCGGCCATCCTCGCGCAGCACCTCGAGCAACTGCGCAACATCCGGCGGCACCGGGCTGTGTAGGGTCAAACGCTCGCCGCTGCGCGGGTGATCGAATCCCAGCATCGCGGCATGCAAGGCCTGGCGCTTGAATCCGCGCAGCTCCTCGCCAAGGGCCGGGGTCGCGCCGCGCGGCAGGCCAAAGCGCCCGCCGTACTTGGGATCGCCGACGATGGGGTACTTGATATGCGACAGGTGCAGGCGAATTTGATGGGTGCGGCCGGTCTCCAATTTCACGCTCAAATAGGTGTGTGCGCGGTACCGCTCCAACACCCGATAATGCGTCACTGCCGGACGGCCCGAGACCCGGATGGCCATGCGCAGCCGGTCGCCGCGGTGACGCCCGATGGGCTCATCGACGGTGCCGCCGCCGGTCATGACACCGACGCACACGGCCACATATTCACGCGCCATCGTTCGCGCCTCCAACTGACGGCTGAGCGAGGTCTGAGCTTCAAGGGTACGCGCCACCACCAACAGACCGCTCGTATCCTTGTCCAGACGATGGATCAGACCCGCTCGCGGCAGCGCCGCCAACGATGCGTCGAGTCCAAGCAGAGCATTTTGCAAGGTATGCCGCGGATTACCCGCGCCCGGATGCACCACCAATCCGGCGGGTTTGTCGATCACCAGCACGTCGCGATCCTCATGGACCAGGCGCAGTGCAATTGCCTCCGGGAGTACCTGGGGTTGGGCGACTTTATCAGTCGTCATTTGCACGCGGACATGAGAGCCTGCCCCCACGAGGTCCCGCGGTTTGCAGGCGCGGCGGTCCACCTTGACCGCGCCGGACTCGATCCAACCCTTGAGGCGTGTGCGCGAATGCTCCGGCATCAGCCTGGCCAGCGCGCTGTCGAGGCGCTGGCCGGCCATTTCTGCCGGAATCGTTAGATCGATGACTTGGAACTCTGCGGTCATAGGGCACTCGAAGCTAGCGGCGGGGCATCGGGTATACTGCCGCGCTTTGAAAGACCCCCCCGACGGGTCTCCCATTGTAAGGAATTGACTGTGAGACTGCGTGATCTTGTCCATCCGAGCCGGATGTTGCTCCTGACGGTGGCGGTAGCGATGCTGGCCGCGGGCTGCCGCGGCCACCGCAACGATGACGCCAAATCCGGCCCCGAAGTGATCTATGCGCGCGCGCAAAAGGCCATGAAGAACTCCAGCTACGGCGAGGCCATCAAGCAGCTCGAAGCGCTGCAATCACGCTTTCCGTTCAGCGAACCCGCACGCCAGGCACAGCTGGATTTGATGTACGTCTACTACAAGGCGCGCCAGACCGATCCGGCCATCGACGCCGCCGACACCTTTATACGCGAAAATCCCACCAATCCCCGGGTCGACTACGCCTACTACATGAAGGGGCTGGTGTATTTCGAACGCCAATCCAACTGGTTGGAGCGCAAGTTCAACGTCGATTTATCGCGGCGCCCGCCCCTCAATGCGCGCAAGTCCTTCGAAGCCTTCCAACAATTGCTCGAGAAATTCCCGCACAGCCAGTACGTCACCGACGCACGCCAGCGCATGGTGTTCCTGCGCAATCGACTGGCGGACTTCGAGCTGCACGTCGCCCTGTACTACATGCGCCGCGGCGCCTACGTCGGCGCCATCAACCGCGCCAAGTACTGCGTGGAGAACTACGACGGCGCCCCCGCCGTGAAAGGCTCCATGAAGGTTCTGGTAGACGCCTACCGCAACCTCAAAATGACGGATCTAGCCTCCAACGCCGAAAAGGTCTACGACGAGAATTACCCGGCCAACGCCAGGGACGTCGCGCCTAAAAAGCATTGGTGGGCCTTTTTCTAGCGCGATTGATATCCGCTAGTGATCGGATATCGCCAATCCCGTCCGAACGCCCGGCCGCTCACGCGCACGCCGGGGGGCGCCTGGCGGCGCTTGTATTCGTTACGCTTCACCAAATCCAATATGCGTCCCACGGTCTTGCGATCGAAGCCTCGGGCGGCGATCTGATCCACCGATAAATCCTCCTCGATGAAGGCCTCGAGGATGGGATCGAGAATCTCATACGGCGGCAGGCTGTCAGTGTCCTTCTGCTCTAAGCGCAGCTCCGCCGATGGCGGGCGCTCGATGACCCGCGGCGGAATGACTGGGGATTGAGCATTCCTCCAGGCACAGAGGCGATACACCAACAATTTGCTGCAATCCTTGATGGGCGCGAAGCCGCCCGCCATGTCGCCGTACAGCGTGGCGTAGCCCACCGCCATCTCGCTCTTATTGCCCGTGGTGAGCAGCATCTTGCCCGTCTTGTTGGATATACCCATCAGCAGCACACCGCGGCAGCGCGATTGAATGTTCTCTTCCGCCGTGTCGGGTGAGCGGCCGGCGAACTCATTCTTTAACGCGGCAAGCGTCGCCTCGAACATGCCTTCGATGGAGATCTCGCTGTGCTTGACCTTGAGCCACTTCGACTGCAGCGCGGCGTCGTCCTTGCTCATCTGAGCGGTAAAGCGCGAGGGCATTGCTACCGAATGCACGCGCTCCGCCCCCAGTGCATCGACCGCGATGCACAGCGTCAACGCCGAATCCACGCCTCCGGACAGGCCTAAGATCACGCCCGGAAAGCGATGCTTGTCCACATAGTCGCGTGTACCTTGCACCAGTGCCCCATACACGCTCTCTTCCTGGCCCTGCAGCGGCACGATGTCACCGGGCACTGGCGTGACCATCCCCGACGCGTGCACCGCCAAGTCCACGACGTACATCCCCTCGGTAAATGCGGGCGCCCGCATCGTCACCTTGCCTTGCGCATCCATTACGAAGGAATTGCCGTCGAATACCAATTCATCCTGGCCGCCGACCAGGTTGACGAATACCAGCGGTATGCCGGTTTCGCCCACGCGCCCGCGGCCTATTTCCTGCTCGCGCTGAGTTTGCTTACCGACTTCATAAGGTGAAGCATTGATGACCAACAGCACCTGCGCGCCGGCGGCGCGCGCCTGCAGTGCCGGCGCCGCGTCCCAGACGTCCTCGCACACCAGCACCCCCGCCTTCACGCCCTTCAAATCCACGATGGTGGGTTCGGTCCCCGGGGTGAAATAGCGCTTCTCGTCGAACACCCGATAGTTCGGCAGGCACGCCTTGCGGTGATTCGCGATCACCGCACCGTCGCGAATGACCACCGCCGAATTGAATATCTTCGCCCCGTCGTATTCCGGATAGCCGGCGATCAAGGTGATGCCGCGCACTTCCTCTTTCAGACGCTCCAGCGAACGGCCCACCTGGGTGCGCATCCCAGAGTGAAACAACAAGTCTTCCGGCGGGTAGCCCGACACCGCGAGTTCAGGCACCAACACCACGTCTGCACCCTGCTGATCACGCGCGGCAACCGCCGCGGCCACGATGCGCGAAGTATTGCCGTCGACATCGCCGACCACCAAATTGAGCTGCGCCATGGCACAACGCAACTGCCGCGGATGAGTCAAATAAATCCCCTACTTCGGACGTCGCGCGACGCGCCGTCCCGCTGCTTTATTGGGTTTCTTGGCCCGCTTGCGTGCCGTCCGCTTGGCAATTCTCGACAGGCGCCTCGCAATGGCCGACCCCATTTCCGCCGGCGAGCGAACAGTGGTGATCCCCGCCGCTTCCAACGCCTCGAATTTGGCCGCCGCAGTGCCCTTGCCGCCGGCGACGATGGCGCCTGCATGACCCATGCGCTTGCCGGGAGGTGCCGCCACCCCGGCGATGTACGCCACCACCGGTTTGCTCACGTTCTCGTGAATGAAGGCTGCCGCGGCTTCCTCGTCGCTGCCGCCGATCTCGCCGACCATCACAATGCCTTCGGTTTGCGGATCCGATTCGAACAACTCGAGTACGTCGATAAAGTTCATGCCGCGCACCGGATCACCGCCGATCCCGACGCAGGTGCTCTGCCCCAGCCCATTGTTGGTGGTCTGGAATACCGCCTCGTAGGTCAGCGTCCCAGAGCGCGACACGATGCCCACCCGGCCCTTCTTGTGAATGAAGCCCGGCATGATGCCGATCTTGCATTCCCCGGGAGTAATGATGCCCGGACAGTTCGGACCGATGAGGCGCGTGTCGTAGCTCGCCAAAGTCATTTTCACACGCACCATGTCGTTCACCGGAATCCCTTCCGTAATGCACACGATGAGCTCGATCCCGGCATCCGCCGCCTCGAGAATCGCGTCGGCAGCAAAGGGTGCCGGTACGTAAATCATGCTCACCGTGGCACCGGTGCGGGCCACCGCCTCTTTGGCGGTATCAAAGACCGGCAGCCCCAAGTGCTTCTCTCCCCCGCGCCCGGGGGTCACGCCGCCGACGACTTTGGTGCCGTAGGCAATGCATTGCTCCGAATGAAAGGTGCCCTGTTTGCCCGTAAAGCCCTGGCAAATGACTTTGGTGCGCTTGTTGACCAGAATGCTCATGACTGCCCTCCCGCCATGCTCACGGCTTTTTTGGCCGCATCGGTCAAGTCGCTTGCTGCCGTGATGGCCAGGCCGCTCTGGGCGAGAAGTTCCCGCGCCCGCGGCGCATTCGTGCCCTCGATGCGCACAATCACCGGAATGCTGACCCCCACCTCTTTGACGGCTGCGATAATGCCCTCCGCAATCATGTCACCACGAACGATGCCGCCAAAAATATTGATCAAGATCGCTGTCACCTTGGGGTTGGACAGAATGAGTTTGAACGCAATGCTGACGCGTTCCTTGGTCGCCCCGCCGCCCACATCCAGGAAGTTCGCCGGCTTGCCGCCATGCAATTGGATCAGGTCCATGGTGGCCATCGCGAGCCCGGCGCCGTTCACCATGCAGGCGATGTTCCCGTCCAGGGATACATAGTTCAAGTCATTTTCGGCCGCCTTGCGTTCCATGGGGTCTTCTTGCGAGTCATCCCG
Organism: Gammaproteobacteria bacterium; assembly: GCA_040002315.1. GTDB lineage: Bacteria > Pseudomonadota > Gammaproteobacteria > Steroidobacterales > Steroidobacteraceae > Bog-1198. The sequence goes on along the minus strand of JBDUEQ010000090.1, from coordinate 12,328 downwards.
CATGGCCGCCAGATCCTTGTGGCGGAACAACGCGTTGTCTTCGATGTTGATCTTGGCATCGAGCGCCAATAGATCGCCGTCACCGGTGACGATGAGCGGATTGACCTCGACCAGGCTGGCATCGCGTTCCAAATACAGCTTGTACAAGGCGTGCGCGATTTTTCCGAACTGGCCAATCTGGACACCGCTTAAGCCCAATCCAAACGCCAATTGCCGAGCTTGAAAGTCCTGCAGACCGGCGGTGGGATGAATATTGACCCGAATGATCTTCTCCGGTGAATGCTCGGCGACCTCCTCGATATCCATGCCGCCCGCTGCGGAGGCGACGAAGGCTATACGGCCCGCCTCACGGTTCAGCACCAGGCTCAAGTAGATTTCCCGCGCAATCTTCGAGCCCAGTTCCACGTACACCTGGTGTACCGGCAACCCTTCGGGACCGGTTTGGTGAGTCACCAGAATGGTGCCCAGCATCGCCTTGGCGGCAGCGCGCACCGCATCCAAGTCTTTGGCTACCTTGACGCCGCCCGCCTTGCCGCGCCCACCGGCGTGAACCTGGGCTTTAACCACCCACAGAGAGCCACCCAGATTCTGTGCGGCGGCCACCGCCGCCTGCGGCGAATCCGCCACCTCGCCCTTCGGCACCGGGATGGCATATTGGGCAAAAAGCTGCTTGGATTGGTACTCGTGCAAATTCATGAAATATCCTTGAATGCCGATCAGGTCACGTAAGGCGCGCTATTCTGAATTAAGCTCAGGGGTAGCGCAAAGCCGACGTCAGGATATAAGCCGTTGATCCGTCAATTAGACCGCAGCATTCATTCCAAACCCGCGCTCAATTGGCGCGTGCTCGGTCTGCTCAACTTGTACCGCGTTCTGGTTCCGCTGGTACTTCTCGGTCTTTATTCGCTGGGCGGTGCGCGCGGCATCAGCGTCAATTCCCCGAAGATTTTCTTTGCCGCAAGCGTCTTCTATCTGTGTTTCGGACTTGGCAGCGTCATTTTGGTGCGCCGGCGGATTGCCAGCGTGAAGCTTCAGACCATTCTGCAGGCCAGCGTCGACTTGTGCGTGCTGTTACTGTTGCTGCACGCCTGTGGCGGCGTCGCCAGCGGCCTTGGGCTCTTGTTCTTAGTTCCGGTCGGCAGCCTCGCCTTCCTGATGGCGCCGCGCAGCGCCTTGTTCCTCGCCGCCGTCGCCGTACTGGCGGTGTTGTCAGACACGATTTGGCAACAATTGACCGGACGCACCGACATCAGCGCGTATGCCACCGCCGGCATTCTAGGCGCGGTGCTGTTCATCCTGGCGGGCGCCGCCAGCTTTGTCGCGAGCCGCATGCGCGAGAGCGAGGACTTGGTTCGCCAGAAAGACATCGATCTGGCAAACCTCGCCGAGCTGTCGCAATACATCGTGCAGCATTTGCGCGAAAGCCTGCTGGTGGTCGACGCCGCGGACAAGTTACGGCTTATCAATGAATCGGCCGCGGAGATTCTCGGCGATGAGCAGGCCGTGCCGGGTGCCCTGTTGGGCGAGGTCTCGCCGCGCCTGCTCTACTCCCTCACCACTTGGCGTCAAGTCGAGCGCGGCGAAAATCCACCCTCCAGTTTCGTCGCCGCCGACGGTGCCCGGGTGATTCAACCGCACTTCGCGCCGCTTGGCGTCTCGCCGGGGCCCACCCTGATCTTCTTGGAAGACACCAGCCTCATGGCCGAACGGGTGCAGCAAGGCAAGCTGGCCGCGCTTGGCAGGCTGTCCGCCAGCATCGCACACGAGATACGCAACCCCGTCGGCGCCATGAGCCACGCGGGGCAATTGCTCGCCGAAAGTCCCAGCATTGGCCCTGAGGAACGCCGGCTGACCGACATCATCCGCAGCAACTCCGAACGCGTCAGCACCATCATCAACAATGTGTTGCAGCTGTCGCGGCGCGAGGCCGTGAATCCTTCGCGATTGAACATCGGCGACTGGATCGAGGACTTCCTCGGCGAGTTTTGCCAGACCATGCAAGTGCCGAAGAGCCAAATCGCTTTCCGGGAAGAACCCGACGAGTTGGAAGTGCGTTTTGATTCGAGCCACTTGCACCAGGTCGTCTGGAACCTGTGCGACAACGCCCTCAAGTACGGTGAGGCACGAGGCGGGGTGAGCGTCGAGATCAGGGTCGGTCGATTGAACCCCAGCAATCGGCCCTACCTGGAAGTAGCCGACCGCGGCCCGGGAATCGAACTTAGCGCAGTAGATCGTATTTTCGAGCCATTCTTTACCGGCCGCAAGGGCGGCACCGGACTCGGCCTATTCATTGCGCGCGAGTTGTGCCAGCTGAACCGCGCTATTTTGCTGTACGAGTCGCGCGGCGGCGACGGCAGCGTCTTCAGAATTGTCTTCAGCGATCCGCAGCGCTGGGAGGACAAGGATTGAGACAAAATACGAATTGCGCACGCGCTCTTGATCCCGAGATCAGCACCCTTCGATCTTGCGGTCCCAGATACCACTGATCCGCCGTGGGTCCGCCGCCGATCTCGACTGCATCGGGCCAATTCCGCCGAATCAACTCGGCATCCAATTGAGCACCGCGGCTCACCAGCACTAAGTCTCGGTCTCTCAGCAGTGGATCCATTTGAACCATATCCGCCACGTAGAACCCTCCTCGCGGATGAATGAAATACACATTGTTGCCCGGCCTTCTCGGCGGCGGGATCTGCGCCAAGTGCTGCGAGATGAATTTGTCGATGTGGTACATCTGAAACGGCATCACGACCGCCAAACTCAGGAGAGCCGAGGCGCCGGCGAAGGAAATCAGCCCCCCCTGCCCATCCGATCGGCCAGCCATGGCGCAGCCGGCCAAGATTGGAACTGTGCCCCAAGCCGAATGGAAATAGCGATATCCCCAGCCGTGGCCCTGGTCGAAGCGCACGAAGAGATAACCGATGAATGTCAGGACGGCCGACTGGGTCAGCAGGCGCACCAGGCGGCTATCCTGGTGGCGTACCCCACCCAAAACGGCCAATACGAACACGATGGGCAGTGTCCATATACACATTTTGACCAGCGCGGCGGCGCGCATATTCAACATCGTCGCATCCGGCCACGCGAAGACTCCAGACGCGATCCCGCGCGCAACCGGGGCTCCGTGGGGCACTGAGCCAATGTCCGCACGAAACACCAGCCAGACAAAGAAGATGCATGCGCCGGGCAGATATCCCAATATCAGCGGCGACAGGTAGCGACGCTGCTCGCGGTCAACCGCCATCGCGACGATCCACGGTATCGCAAATAGCGCATGAGGAACCGGGTTGTGCAGTACCAACGCCATCGAGCCCACGAGGCCGGCGGCGAATACTCTATAGGCCGTTGGTTTTACCAATAGTGCAACGAAGAGGAGATTCGCTGTTAGGTGCGCCTGCATCGAGTAGTAGGAGATGGCATTCGCCACGAACACGCCCGAGCTCACGGCGAACAGCAGCGCCCAGCCCGCAGCCCGTCGATCACCCGTGATTTGCCTGGTTATCCAATGGATGAGAAGGAGCGCGACACCGGCCAGGGCCGCATTGCAAAGCCATGGAGCGTGGAGAAATTCGAAAGGCGCCAGCAGCAATGCAAAGCCGGGCCAATAATGCTCGATTGCTCGGCCGGTCAACGACGAGGCAACAAGGAAATAGTCATTGAAGCCCCGGACGACCAACCAATCGATCATGTCCTTGGGTAGCTGCGCAGAAACATGTCCCGACGCAAAGATTTTCGCTTGGAAAACCGCCGCGTATTCATCCATGGAAAGGGGATAGTCGTGGTACACGACGACAGTGCCGAGCGCGATCAACGCCACGCAGACCGGCGCGATCTTATAGGCATGACTCCCGATGAAATCAACCAGACTCAATAAGGGCGCAGGACGATTCCAGACCGTCGCCAGCACGCACATGGCGAGCGCAAGCCACGCGGTCCGAAGATCGAAGTTCGTCAAGAGCAGCCGAAAAATGGGTGAGAAATGCGCGCTGGAAATTAGGACGCGATCGAGGGCGTAAAAATAGGCAACGCATATGGCGGAGATTAGAACTGCCGTCAATTTAATGCGTCGCTCAATGACAGCGGTCAACGGCAATCCCGGTTCGTCCGCCTCGTGCATAATGCGATATTTACACAAGACCTTAGGCAATGCACACGTCGAGCCCTGGGATTCAAGCCAAGATCACGAGCTTAACCATTGCGTTGATGCTGGCGACTCTTTGGCTGCTCATGCGCGGCTATCACGGCCTCACCGGCGATGCCCAACTCTACGCGTTTCAGGCGCTTGCCAGAATTCATCCTTCACTTGGCAGCGATTTATATCTGCAGAATACTTCGCAGGACCAGTTCACGGTCTTTTCTCCTGTGTATGCGCACTTCATAGCCTTGCTTGGATTGGAAAATGCAGCCCGACTGCTCACCGTGTTTTTCACTATTTGGGTGTTGGCTGCCGCTTGCAGTCTGGCGAGTGTCATTGCTCGCCGCGATGCGGCCTGGCTCGCCGTTGCGTTCTTGATAATCATCGCCGGAGACTATGGTGGTTCCGGGGTGTTCCGAATCTCCGAGGAATTCCTGACGGCTCGCCTGCCGGCAGAAGCTCTGATCATTACGGCTCTGGCTTGTCAGGTACGAGGCCTGTGGCAGGTCGGCCTACCGCTCGCGATCTTGGCGCTAATGGTCCATCCCTTGATGGCACTGCCTGGAGTGCTCCTGATGATTTGCTTGAGACTGCCGATCCGCGTGGGCGTACTGGGGGCAGTGGGGGGAGTCGCGCTTGCTTTTGCCATCGCGTTGGTTGCGTCCACTGTGCCGGCATTGCAGCACATGCTGAGCGTCATGGACCATGCTTGGTTGGAAGTCGTGAGGGAACGGTCGCAATTTCTGTTCTTGCAGCTCTGGTCTGCCAGCGATTGGGCCTTAAATGTCCAGCCATTCTTTTATTTAGCGTTCACAGCGATCGCAGTGCCAGACTGCCGGATTCGAAAACTGTGTCTCGCCGCAGCAATGGTAGGTGTTGCCGGTCTTGCGGTGGCACTGATAGGCAGTTTAATTGGCCCTGTTGCCATCCTTGTGCAGGGTCAGGCCTGGCGTTGGGTTTGGATCACTGTTCTTGTGAGCGCTCTGGTATTCCCGGTTACTGCATTGCAGGTGTGGCAAAACCGAAAGTGCGGTCCGCTTTGCACGTTGTTGCTCATATCGGGATGGACCCTTCCAGCGCTTGACGGCACGGCATGCGTTTCGATCGCGTTGCTCTTATGGCTGACGCGCGATCACATCAATACCCGGGTAGCTACCGTATTTCGATGGCTAACCGCGGCGCTCTGCATCGCGATCGTAACGTGGATGTCGTTCAAGGCTTGGGCCATTCTAGTAGCCTCAAGTCTTCATTCGGGTCGCGCGTTGTTAGATGCAGCGCAATTGCGTGACGTCTTTGGATTGAGAATCGCGGCCGTGATCTTCGTCGCCCTGGTATGGTGGTGGATGCAAACTTACCGAACGATCCGCTTGACTGTGCTATGCGCAATCCTTGTCGCGCTGTCGATATTCGTACTTCCGGCCGCGTTCAAACAATCTCGCACTCTCGCCGCCGCACCGGGCATCGAGGAATTCTCGGATTTGACGGCTGCAATCCCGCCGACGAGCCCGGTACTCGTCACGCCGCCGCGGGATGTGGGTGCGTTCGTTTGGTTCACCCTCGGTCGTCCGAATTACTTGGCCGTAGATCAATCTGCGGGGGTGGTCTTCTCGCGAGCGACCGCACTTGAGGTGAAGCGCCGATCTGAAGTGCTCCTCCCGCTCATGGAGGCGGATTGGAAGGTGATGTCGGGTCTGCGCTCCAAGTCCGCGGGGCACACGGACCGGCCAAGGGCACGAGCGCTAACCGCGCAGAATTTGTTGCAAGTTTGCTCGGACCCGACGCTGGGATTTGTCTTTTCGCCCATAGACGTGGGAATCGAGCACCTGCGTCACCATCAGGCCGGAGCGTGGAAAGATTGGAGCCTTTACGATTGCCGGAAGATTCGCCCGTCGTTGCCCGCGACATGAAGGCCGTCGCTCAAGAAGCGCTCATGTACTTCATCGTGTCGGGGTGCGCGTTTGTCGTCGACATTGCGATCCTGTATGCGCTCGCTCGTTTGGAATTTCGTGGCGCGCCAAACGCTCTGACCGGCATACCGTCATGACGGACAAGTCGAAGAAAATTGCAGTCATCGCTGGCGCAGGGCCCGCAGGGCTGACCGCGGCGCTCGAACTCCTGCGCCGCTCAGAAATTACGCCGTTAGTGTTCGAATCCGACTCTCAGGTGGGGGGTATCTCCAAGACCGTCAACTACCGCGGCAACCGAATGGACCTCGGTGGCCACCGATTTTTCTCTAAGTCGGATTGGGTCATGCGCTGGTGGCAGGAGATTTTACCGGTGGTACAAGAACAGACGCCGGAATCGAGCGCGCTGCGCATCCATTACCAAGGTCAATCTCGTGATATCGGCACGGCGGCCTCTGAACCCATCTCCCCGGATGCCGTCATGCTGGTCAGACAACGACTATCCAGGATTTTCTATCGACGGCGATTTTTTGATTATCCGCTGTCGCTCAATACCGGCACCATTCGGAACTTGGGACTAGGCGAGGCGTTGAAGATCGGGATGAGCTATGCGCAGGCGCAGCTTTACTCCCGATCGCCGGAAAAGACCTTGGAGGACTTCCTCGTCAACCGCTTCGGCGACCGGTTGTACCGGACATTCTTCAAGAGTTATACCGAGAAGGTATGGGGAGTGCCCTGTCAGGAGATATCGGCGGAATGGGGCGCACAACGCATCAAGGGCCTCTCGGTCGCGAAGGCGCTTGCGCATGCGTTGACTAGCCCGTTTCGCAATTCCCTCGACACCGCCCAAAGGAAAATTGAAACCAGTCTCATTGAGCGCTTCTTGTATCCCAAATTCGGACCCGGCCAAATGTGGGAGGAAGTAGCGCGCCGCGCCTCCACGCTCGGCGGCGAGATTCATCTCCGTCATCGGATTGTCGGGGTCGAACGCAATGGCGTTGACGTCACTGCCGTCACTGTGACGGACGATACGGGCTCACTGAGGCGTGTACCTTGCGATTATCTGATTTCAACCATGCCGACGCGCGATCTCATCGCATTCCTGCGTCCGTCGAACTCGCAGATTCAGCGGATTGCGGATCACCTACCTTACAGAGACTTCATGACCGCGGGCCTGCTCCTTCGGAGAATGAATTCGTTGGCCAACGAGGGTGATAGGCGTAAGCCGAACGGCATGCCGCCTGACAATTGGATTTACATTCAGGAGCCGGACGTGAGAATCGGACGGCTGCAAGTGTTCAACAATTGGAGCCCGGCACTGGTAGCCGACCCCACCACAATATGGTTGGGACTGGAATATTTCTGCCGCGAGGGCGATGACCTATGGAGCATGGATGACGGCCGGTTCATAGATTTTGCGGCCACGGAACTCGAACAGATTGGGTTGATCGATCGCAAGGACGTGATCGATGGAACTCTAGTGCGGGTCCCCAAAGCCTACCCCGCCTACTTTGGAGCGTACCGGGAGTTCGAATCGGTGCGCGCATACTTGGATCAATATTCAAATCTCTACTCCATCGGCAGAAACGGCATGCACCGCTACAACAATCAGGATCACTCCATGCTCGCCGCAAACTTTACCGTCAGCTCGATCATCAATGGCGGCACTGGCAAACGCGATATCTGGCGCGTCAATTCGGAAGGCGAGTACCACGAACAGTCCGGCGAATCCTGCTAAATCCGGAACTTAGAGACGCCGCTCAAGGTTGTGCTTTGCGGAGTGTCGTCTAGAATTGACTGCCATATGCGCACGCCCGTTGACTTGATGGCGCCAATGCCGACGAGCCACAGTCAGTGGAACTGACTATTCTTATGCCTTGCCTCGACGAGGCCGATACCGTCGCGGCCTGCGTCCACAAGGCGCGCGATTTTCTCGCGCGAACCGGTATTGAAGGTGAAGTGATCGTCGCCGACAACGGCTCATCCGACGGGTCGCCGGAACTTGCCCGCGCGGCAGGCGCACGAGTGGTGAGCATCTCAGACAAAGGCTATGGCAACGCGCTGGCCGGCGGAATCGGCGCTGCCCGCGGACGGTTCGTCATTATGGCTGACGCCGATGACAGCTACGATTTCTCGAATCTCGACGCCTTCGTCGAAGCTTTGCGCGCCGGCAATCTGATGGTCATCGGGCATCGCTTTCGCGGCGGCATCCGGCCCGGCGCCATGCCTTTGCTGCATCGCTATTTAGGAAACCCGGTCCTGAGTTTCGCCGGCCGCCTGTTCTTTTCTTCCCGTATCGGCGACTTCCATTGTGGTCTGCGTGGCGTCGATCGTGCGGCGGCGCTGCGATTAGGCCTGCGTGCCCCGGGCATGGAGTTCGCGAGCGAGATGATCGTCAAGGCCACACTCGCCGGCTGGCGCATCGCCGAAGTACCTACGGTGCTGTCACCGGATGGGCGTTTGCGCGCGTCGCACCTGCGCAGCTGGCGCGATGGCTGGCGGCACCTGCGTTTTTTGCTGATGATGAGCCCTCGTTGGCTCATGCTGTATCCGGGCGCATGCCTAATCGGGATTGGCGTCGCAGCTGAAACCGCGATCCTGAATGGCCCGGTAGTCGTCGGCGGCGTGGGATTCGACATTCATACGATGCTATACGCTGCCGGCGCGACCATACTTGGGGTACAACTCGTGCTTTTCTCGCTGCTGGCGCGCGCGGTAGGCGTGTTGAAGAATGACTTGCCGATGACGAGGCGGCTCGCAAGTTTTTTGCGCTTCTTCACGCTGGAGCGCGGTATCCTGTTGGGTCTGTTGCTCGGCCTGGTCGGTTTCGGGCTCGCGGTCTACTCCGTAGTAAACTGGGCGCACGCTCGCCTCGGAGCACTCGACCCGGCAACGATGATGCGCGTCGCCATCCCCTCGGTAACCTTGATGCTCGCGGGCGCCGAGATCGTTTTTGCGTCTTTCCTGCTGGGATTCATCGATGTCCGCGCGTCGCACACAGACGATTCATGACTCTGCGGGACCGCAGGCTCGAGCCCACATGGCGATAGGACCTTCAATTCGCCGTCTTCTCGGTGCGCGCCTAGCGCGGCGTACGGGTCGCTGGTATCGGGCGATTTTCGTTGACCTCTCCAAAGTGGCGGCTGCACTCGCGGCGGTGATACCGCGCGACGCTCATTTGCTCGACATCGGAGGCGGTGACGGCGAGCCCCTCAATCATCTGCTCGCCCTGCGCCCGGACCTGCGCATCACCACGCTCGATCCCGCGCCGGTGGTCGGCCAATGGGTCGAAGCCTGCTTCGATGCCCAGGTGACACGCCTTCCCTGCACCAGTCTTGCAGAATATGTTGCCGCGAATCGACCCGACCCCGATGCAGTCCTTATTTCCGATGTGCTGCATCACGTTCCACCGGCGGCGCGCCACCTGCTCTTGGCTTCTCTTGGCGAGTTGCTTCAACGCGTACCGCGGCTGCGAATCATAGTAAAAGACGTGGAGCCGGGCTCCTGGCGCGCTCTGCTCGGCTACTGGTCCGACCGCTATGTAACGGGCGATCGGGGAGTCAGCCTGATCTCAAGCGACAGCGTGGCGCGCCTGTTAGAAGAGGCGCTTGGACCGTTGCATCGCGAGGACACCAACCTGTTCGCGACGGATAGACCAAACTACGCCATTGCCTTTTATCGATAGCCGCCGTATGCCCACTAGATTTCTGTTCGTCGCCTTCACCGTGAATTCGGTCATCAGCCAATTGGTGCTGCGACGCGGCTTGAATGAACTCGGTAGCCCGAACATTCTGTCGGGACTGCCCCGTTTCCTCGGCAATGCGGCGTTGTCGCCCTGGATCTACGCCTCCATCACGCTCCAGATTCTGAGCTATGTGATGTGGATGCTCATCGTCTCGCGCGAAAAGCTGGGCGTCGCCACGGCAACCGTCGGCGCGGGCTTTTACACCTTGATGGCCCTATCCGCTTGGCTAATCTACGGTGAAACACTCTCGGCTCTGCAGTGGATGGGCATAGCGCTCGTCACGGTAGGAGTGGTCTGCATCAGCCTCGGCGGCGTGACGCCTTAGAGGCGATTGGCGAGATAACCGAGCTTGTACAGAGTTGCGAGGGCGGCGGCGACAGGTTTCGGCCATAGAGCATCAAATAATGCGCGATCCTCGCGCTCGCGTGCCCGATTGGCGATTGTGGCAGTGGTCTCGCTTCCAGCGTGGATGCCTTTGGATACCAGCCTTTCGCGAATATAGACAAAGCCGCCGGGTCGACGCGCGAGTTCGAGCCACGCCATCCAATCCAAGTTGGTCTGAAACTCGCCCAGAAAACGGAAATCGACCAGCGCCGAGCGATCGAGCATCACACTGGGGCAGCAAATCGGGTTGCCGAACGACAGCAAGCGCACCTTGTCGCGGGTCTCGGTGATGTATTCTCGCTTACCGAAGGCCCGTTGACGAAGGGCGCGCTTGATCCGAAGGTTGATATTGGCCGGGCGCTCGCCCTCCATGGTGTGTTCCGAATAGTCGCAGAAGGCCATGAGTGCGCCCCGATGGCCGTGAAGCGCACGACTTAGCCGCGAGACGTACAGCGGCTCGAAATAGTCATCCTGATGAGCAAGAGTCACTAACTCGGTCTGCGCAGCCGCCAGGGCAAAATTCCAGTCCTCGGCGATGTCGATGCGCCGCGGATTGATGTGCAAGGGTAGCCCATAGCGTTTCGCGCAAGTGTCAAGTTCCGCCGAGGGTGTCGAGCTCGCAAGCAAGATTTGACTGCGAGGACCCTCTTGCGCACGCAATGACTCAATCAATGCAGCCAGATTTGGCGCGGCCAGATACACCGGGATAGCAAATGTGTGGTCCATGGACCTTGGAATAGTCGGCTGTCCGCGCCTTGCGAATCCGCAATCCTAGCACGGCGCTGTCTGTCCCCCAGTCACCGCGGGTACCGCTACAATGGGGGATATGCCCAAACCCGCTGTCTTGGTGATCGACGACGAACCGGACTTGTGCGAATTGCTGTCCATTACTTTGCAGCGCATGAACCTGGACCCGCGCACGGCAAACAGCGTGGCGGCGGCACAGCGATTGCTCAAAACGGAGCGTTTCGATCTGTGCTTGACGGACATGCAGTTGCCCGATGGCAACGGCATAGAGCTTGTTGAATGGATGCAGCTACACACGCCGAGCGTCCCGGTAGCCGTGATTACCGCCCATGGCAATATGGAAACCGCGGTACGTGCGCTCAAGGTCGGTGCCTTCGATTTTGTCTCCAAGCCCTTGGATCTTACGGGTCTGCGCAAACTTGTGGCCACCGCCATCAAGTTATCGGGACCCAACGACGGCGACACCAGCGTATTCGGTCCTCGCTTGCTCGGTATGTCGCCCGCCATGCAGAACTTGAGGGACATGATCGCGCGCGTCGCGCGCAGCCAAGCACCGGTGTACATCTTTGGCGAATCCGGCACCGGCAAAGAATTGGTTGCAAAGCTCATCCATGAGTCCGGACCTCGCCGCGATGGTCCATTCGTACCCGTCAACTGCGGTGCGATTCCGACGGAGCTCATGGAAAGCGAACTCTTCGGTCATAAGCGCGGCAGTTTTACCGGCGCCGTCAGCGACAAGAAAGGACTGATTCAGTCCGCCGAAGGCGGTACGCTGTTCCTCGATGAAATCGCGGACCTGCCGCTGCACATGCAGGTCAAGCTGCTGCGCGTCATTCAGGAAAAGGCCGTGCGCCCCGTCGGCGAGCAACTCGAGGTGGGCATCGACGTACGCATTCTCTCGGCGACCCACAGGAATCTCGCCCAGTGGGTGGCCGAAGGGAAATTCCGCGAAGATCTTTTCTACCGGGTCAATGTCATCGAATTACGCGTACCGTCGTTGCGCGAACGGCCGGAAGACGTCTCGGAACTCGCCGAGGCCGTCCTGCGCAGACTGGGGCGGCGGATGAAAATCACCCCGCCCGTGCTGGCGAAGGACGCACTGAGCGCCCTTGAGGAGTATGCCTTTCCCGGGAATGTTCGGGAACTCGAGAACATTCTCGAGCGAGCGATCACTTTGACGACCGGAGGCGAAATACGCGCGAGTGACATACGACTCATGCCACCTCCCGGCAGCACCGCGGCCGCCGTCACCTCATCAACTACGGGCGCGCTGGGCGACCATCTGGAAGACATTGAACGCGATGCCATCGTTAAAGCACTGGAGCAGGCGCGTTTCAACAAGACGGCTGCCGCCAAAGCATTGGGCATGTCGTTTCGCGCGTTGCGATATCGGATCAAGAAGCTTGGAATCGAGTA
>JBDUEQ010000089.1:0-51625 GCA_040002315.1 Gammaproteobacteria bacterium | reverse complement strand
GCGTCGGTGGTGGACAATATTTGTTCCGATTCCAACTGCGGCTTTTCGTTCGTCGGCAATCTAGGTTCCGCAACCGGATACGGTGCCGATTTTTCCGCGCGGTTCAAGATTACGAGTGGCCTCACCGCGGGGATTAGCGTCAGCTACACCGACATCACTTATGATCAAACCGTACTCGAGGGCGAAGGCGCGATCGTCAGTAGAAAAGGCGAAACCATCGGCGGCCCGCCTTTCAACCTCGCTGCATTCGCCAAGTACAAATTCGACGTTCTGGGACAACATGCATTCTATCGAATGGACTATACCTATCACAATAGAACTCCGGGCAACGATCCCGCAACCGTTGGCTACGATCCGACATTGACCGAGCCTGGCGAGAGCCGCTATCTGAGCATGCGTGCGGGTGTGAACGTGAACGATTGGGAACTCTCGATCTAGGGCAATAACCTGACCAGAGAGGAAACTCCGCTGTCGATTTCCCACGATATTCCCGGATCGGAGCCCTACTACCTTTCGAGCTACCGCCCTCTGACATTTGGAGTAACAGCGGTCTATCGATTCTAGTGTAGCGAAGGCTTGCCGTGGGATGGGCCACGGCAAGCTCTCAAATCCCGAAATCGTGCAAACTCCGAGAGAGCTGGTTGTATGTCATCACGTCATCCGCGGCGGTGAGATGGGTCCAAGTACTCTTTCGATGCTCAATCCGATGGCGAGCAGCGTGCGATCGCTGCCTTGCGGCCCGTCGAATTCGAGCGTGACAGGCAACCCGTCATTGGTGATCCCGGCCGGCAACACCAACCCAGGAAGTCCCACGGTACTACCTGGTTTAATGTTGCGCGCTATGGCGATACCGAGCTCGACGGCTTGACCTCGGATCTGCACGTCATTAACGCCAATGCTTGGCGCGGTCACCATTGTCGTTGGAAATACCATCGCCGTAGCGCCTGTCTGTGCGAAGTAGTTCCGGTAGATCTGCCGTAGTCTCGGTAGGTGCACGTCTACGGCCGCACGATACGTCTCCTCGGACACAAAATAAGCGCCCCCGGGGAGCACCTCGCCTAGCGGGCGACGGATGTCTTCGCTTGATTTCGCCCGTTCGAGAATAACTTTGCCATGCAGAGTTAATTCTTTACTTTGCAATGCAAACCGTATTAATGTGATTTTCTCAAGTGCATCAGGTTGGGGAGAATTGCGATACTACATGTCGCGGTGATCTATTTCGGGTATCTGCTGTGCGCTGCTTCCACCGTTTATGGAATTATCGCGTGCATGGCCGCCTGCGGGCCGCTTCGTGCGTCGACGTCAGCCCGGGCCGACCAGCCGCGTGTGACGATTCTCAAACCTCTGTGCGGTGTAGAGCCCGAGACTTACGAGTGCCTTCGGTCATTCTGCGAACAGGACTATGCGGAATTCCAGGTCCTCTTCGGTATTGCCGACCCGGCAGATCCCGTGGTGCCCTTGGTCGAGCGGCTGAGACGCGAGTTTCCGAAGCGCGATCTGCAAGTCGCCATCGACCAGCGCCAACACGGCAGCAGCCGCAAGGTCAGCAACCTCATTAACATGATGACGAAAGCGAGTCATGATTACTTGGTTCTTGCCGACAGCGATGTGCGGGTTGCGCCTGACTATCTCGCGCGCGTCGTCGCTCCTCTTCACGATCCGCAGGTAGGACTCGTGACTTGTCCTTACCGTGGGGTATACAAGCACGGTCGCTGGTCGATCTTGGGCGCGATGTTCATCAATGAATGGTTCATTCCCTCGGTGCGGGTCGCCGCCAAAGGCGGATCGCGTTCCTTCGCGTTTGGTGCGACGATCGCGCTGCGCAGGGAAGTCTTGGCGCGCATGGGTGGGTTTCACGCGATTGCGGACCATCTGGCCGATGATTATCGCCTCGGAGAATTGAGCCGCGGCATGGGTCTGCGCACCGCACTCTCTGACGTGGAAGTCGAAATCGCAGTGGTCGAGAACACATTCGAGGAACTCGCGGCGCATGAAATCCGCTGGCTTCGCACGATCCGCGCCGTCAGACCGAACAGCCATCTTTTTTGCTTTGTCACCTTTGGATTGCCCGTGACGCTGCTGGGAGGCGTTCTCGCGCACGGCGGAGACATCACGGCGGCCCTATTCGGGGCCACTCTCATCGCCCGGCTGACGCTGCATCTCAGACGGCGACAGCCGGGTGCCAACAGCGCTGGCGCGCTATTGATTCCGTTTAGGGATTGCCTAAGTCTGGTGCTCTGGGGCTGGTCTCTTACGACGCGGCGCGTTAAATGGCGGGATCAGAATCTGGAAATCTGCCGTGATGGTTCGGTATTGCCTGTAGTGAGAAATTGAATGAAGACATTGTTCCTGCATCCGCCCTCCTTTGACGGCTTCGACGGCGGCGCGGGGGCCCGCTATCAAATGAAGCGCGAGGTGCGATCATTCTGGTATCCGACTTGGTTGGCGCAACCCGCGGCGCTCGTGACCGGCTCGAAGCTCATTGACGCACCTCCGCACGGACTCACCTTCGAGGATATCGCTTCCGAATTCCCCAAGCGGGACTTGGTGGTGATGCACACTTCCACACCGTCCTTCAAGTCAGATGTGAAGACGGCAGAAATGATCAAGGCTATCAACCCGCACATTAAGATCGGGTTCATCGGCGCCAAGGTTGCCGTCGAGCCCGAGAAAAGTCTCATTGCGGGACCGGCGGTGGACTTCGTTGCGCGCAACGAGTTTGATTTTACCATCAAGGAAGTCGCGGACGGCAAGCAGTGGAGCGAAATCAAGGGGCTTTCCTATCGAAACGGCGATCGGGTCATCGTTCACAACGAGAACCGCGAGGTTCTGGAGAACATGGATGCACTGCCGTGGGTGACGCCGATCTACAAGCGCGATCTCAACATCGATAAGTATTTTGGCGGCTACCTGAAGCACCCATACATTTCCTTCTATACCGGAAGAGGCTGTAAATCCCGCTGTACCTTCTGCTTGTGGCCGCAGACCGTGGGAGGTCATCGGTATCGAGTGCGTTCAGTCGAGGATGTACTCGCTGAAATGGCGTGGGCAAAGCAGGCATTTCCGCGGGTGAAGGAGTTTTTCTTCGATGATGACACGCTGACGGACAATCTGCCCCGGGTTGAGGAACTCGCCAGAGGATTGGGGAAACTTGGCGTCACGTGGTCGTGTAACGCGAAGGCCAATGTCCCGCGTCGTACGTTGGAAATCATGAAAGACAATGGCCTGCGCTTGCTGCTGGTGGGCTACGAGTCGGGCAATCAACAAATTCTGATCAACATCAAGAAGGGTATGCACGTTGATTTCGCGCGGCGCTTTACCAAAGACTGTCATGAACTCGGGATAGTGATTCACGGGACATTCATTTTGGGGCTTCCCGGCGAAACCCGGGAGACCATCCAGCAGACCATGGATTTCGCGAAGGAGATCAATCCTCACACGATACAAATCTCGCTCGCGGCCCCTTATCCCGGCACGTTCCTCTATCGTCAGGCAAAGGAGAACGGGTGGCTATACAACGAAGAGATCGATCTGTTGACGCAGGAAGGCACGCAAATTGCTCCGCTTAATTATCCGCATCTGCCGCACGGTGAGATTTTCAATTCAGTCGAGGACTTCTACAAAACATTCTATTTCCGCCCTTCGAAAATCGCATCTATCGTTGCGGAAATGATCGCGAGCCCGGAAATGATGAGGCGTCGTCTGCGCGAAGGACTGGAATTCTTCCACTTCCTGAGGACCCGCCGGGACAGTGTGTGAAGGGCTTGATAGTTACAGCGGATGACTTCGGTGCTGCGATCGAGGTTAATCATGCCGTGGAAGCGGCACATCGCGACGGCATCCTCACCGCTGCGAGCTTGATGGTGGCGGCGCCAGCCGCCGGGGACGCGGTGGCTCGTGCGAAACTGCTTCCGTCGCTGCGCGTCGGGCTGCATGTGGTGCTGATTGAAGGACGGCCGCAGCTTCCGGCCGCTGAAATCCCTCACCTTGTCGACCGAAGCGGCGTTTTTCGCACCGACATGGGGCGGCTGGGCATGCTTGTGTGCGCCAGCGAGCGCGCGAGGCGCGAGTTGGCATCCGAAATCACTGCGCAATTCGCCGCATTCCAAGCTACGGGTTTGAAGCTAGACCATTGCAACGCGCACAAGCACTTTCATCTGCATCCGATCATCGGGCGCCTATTGATATCGATTGGACTTCGTTTCGGGCTGCAGGGCGTGCGAATTCCGCTCGAGCCCATCGGTGTCCTGCGCAAGGTGGAGAGCTGCACTTCCCGGGGCCAGGCGCTCCTCACCGATCCCTTCGCCCGCATTCTGCGACGCCGTGCCCGCGGGCGCCGCTTGACCTCACCTGATTCGGTCTTTGGCGTACGATGGTCCGGACAAATGACGAAGCAACGGATCAGCGGTTTGATCCGCCACTTGCCGGACGGGCTGACCGAGATCTATCTGCACCCTGCCACCGGTCCATTCGCCGGGAGTGCGTCAGGCTACCGCTATCAGGACGAATTCGCGGCGCTCCTCGACCCGGAGGTGGCGGCCTTATGCCGGGATTCGCCGGTCCGCTTGGGTGGTTTCGGCGATTTTCAGACATCTGCGGCAGCGCCGCCGGCGCGCATGGACTCGGCCCCATGAAGCCGCGCCTAGCGGCGATCGCCGCGCTAGGCCTGGCTCTTGCTGTATATCTGGTCGTCACCGCCGGCGCGGGACCGGTCGTATCGGCGGCAGCAGCGGTGGGTTGGCAGGGCTTTGCGATCCTCTGCCTGTATGCCACGGGCTTGTTTATCCTGCTGGGCACCGCTTGGTATGTCATCGTCCCGGCACCCGCCCATGCGCCGCTGCGAGTATTGATCTGGGCGCGAATGGTTCGAGATGCGGCCTCCGAGGTACTGCCATTTTCCCACGTCGGCGGGCTCGTCCTCGGCGCCAGAGCGGCGACGTCGAACGGTGTATCGAAGCCGCTCGTCATTGCATCGATGATCGTCGACGTGACCACGGAGACGCTGGCGCAGGTCATCTATGCCGCCGCCGGCGTCGCAATTTTCAGCCGATATACGCCCAGCGGCGCAATGCCCGCTTCAACCACCGCAATGCTGGCCGTGTGCGTCGGGCTGACGGCGGCAGCCGGTGTACTGCTCCTCGCATTGAGGCGGTATGGGCGGCAACTGATCAACAAGCTGGCGGCACGGTTTTTTCCGGATGCGCTCGCTGCGACAGCGAGCGTCGCCCACACCTTGGAGATAATCTACCGTGGCCGCGCACGCCTCGGTTTGGGGGTCAGCCTGCATCTCGCGGGCTGGATCACTAGTGCGGTCGGGGTGTGGATTGCGTTCCGTCTGATGAGTGTTCGCATCGACCTGTTAGCGGTGCTGGCCATCGAGAGTCTAGTGTACGCAGCGCGAAGCGCGGCCGCACTGGTGCCCAATGCGCTGGGCGTGCAAGAGGCCGCCTACGCGGTGCTGTGTCCTTATTTTGGCGTGGGCGCTGAAGTAGGGCTCGGGGTATCCTTGCTGAAGAGAGCGCGCGACATAGCCGTTGGAGTGCCGATCATGCTCGTTTGGCAGTCGCTAGAAGGACATCGATTATTTCGCCGAAGGGGATCATAAGCCGCGGTCCCACGCATCCCCCTGCTTTAGCCGCGGCATTAAAACGCAGTTCTTGGTAAATTTGTATTGAGCTCCGCCGCACCAGCGAGTTGAGGAAGCAGAATCCAATGAATGTCATGAAGTGGTTGCTAGAGTCAGATCCCGCGATTCGCTGGCAGGTCATGCGCGATCTCACCGATGAGGGCAACAAGGCTGCGGCCATAGAACGCGCACGCGTGTCGACCGAGGGATGGGGAGCCCGACTGTTGGGCTGCCAGTCTTCCCGGGGCTATTGGGGCCGCCGGGATGATCCGGGCTGGATGACCACAGTCTGGAGTCTTGCGTTGCTCAAGGACTTCGGCGTGGATCCTGAAAGTAAGCCGGTGCGCCGAGCGATCGATCGCGTGCGAAAGCACATCACATGGCATCGATTCCCAGGTTGCGGGCCGTACTTCGACGGCGAGACTGAACCTTGTCTCAATGGGGCAATCCTCGCGACCGGCGCGTATTTCGGCGAACCCAGCAAACATTTGCTCAAGCGCCTTCTCAGCGAACAACTCGAGGACGGCGGTTGGAACTGCGAGGCTCCAAAGAGCGCGTGCTCGTCGTTCCACACGACAATCTGCGTCTTGGAAGGGCTATTGGAATACGAGAAGTCGCAGGGTCCATCGCCCATCATCAGCAAGGCCCGCGCTCGAGGACAAAACTATCTCCTAGCACGCGGCATGCTCCGGTCACTGCGCTCCGGGGAGGTGATTGATCCACGTTGGATGCGCTTCGCATTTCCGACGCGGTGCTACTATGACGTGCTGCGCGGACTTGATTATCTGCGGCGCGCCGGCGTCAAGCCTGATGGACGAACCGCCGAAGCGATAGAAATAGTGAACAAACGGCGGCATCAAAATGGACGATGGCCGCTGAATCGGTCACACGATCATCTCATCCCTTTTGAGATGGAACCCGGTGTGGGCCGCGCCAGCCATTGGAACACTCTCCGTGCCCTGCGAGTGTTGAAGTGGTACCCGCATGATAAGTTGGACGCTCAAACATAGCGCGGGATGGGACCATCCTGCGCAGTGGAGTTCGAACTCAAGTCCATGAATACCTCATCGACATAGCACCATCCCCACCCTTCCGGCGGATCGTAGCCTTCCATGATGGGATGCCGCGTGGCGTTAAAGTGCTTCGTGGCATGCTTTCCTGGTGACTGGTCGCAGCAGCCGACATGCCCGCAGGTTCGACAAATCCGCAGATGCACCCATTCTTGGCCAATTTTCAAGCATTCCTCGCATCCACGGGCGCTGGGATGCACCTTCTTTATACTTCCAAGATGCGCGCAAGTCTGGCTCATAGGGTTCGGCTCCTGACGTGATGCAGCGCTCGATACGTCACAAGCGCCCCACCCTTCTGCATGCCATTGTTCATGACGGCAACTCGCGGTTTGAACGGCGCGAATGTTGCCGGATCAGCGATGTCCGGCCCTCCATGATGGAGAACCACATAGCGCCATCGGCCACGCGACCCATCCAAAGCTCCCTGCCGTAGCAGTCGCCGACCAGCACCATATGCTGCTTTGCCCGCAAATCCGTCAAGCTCTGAATATCATCGCTTCACTCAGATTTGCGACCGCCCGCAGGACCCGGTCGCGTGTACTACTCCTTGGCGCGGTACACCCACTCCCCGGCGACCATGGTCGACAGCACCTTGGTGTCTCGCATTTCTTCGGCGGGCACGGTGAGCACATCCCGATCCAACAGGGCGAAATCCGCTGCCTTGCCTGGTTCGATCGACCCGATGTTGGCTTCCTGCTTCATGGCGCGCGCCGCGTTGATTGTGTAGGCATACAGCATGGACTCTCGCGGCAGGTCCTGGCTGGCGTCCAGCACGCCTTTCTCGCCATGCCACAGGCCGCTCCGTGTTTCCGCTTGATAGATGGCCTTGAACACTTCGGGCGTCGACACCGGCCAGTCGCTGGCGCCGGAGATTACCGCACCGGCATCCAGCATGGAACGCGCCGGATACTGCCAGGGGTAGATGTCCGCGGCCACATAGGGTTTGATGAGGTCAATGGTATCGAATCCGTACTCAGCCCATAGCAGTTGATAAGCAGCCATGACGCCCAGCGGCTTGAACCGGCCCACGTCCTCGCTGCGCACGAATTGCAGATGGGTGATCGTATGCGGTAGGCCGCTGTTGCCATTCGCCTTGCGCGCAGCTTCATAGCCGTTCAGGGCCTCGTGCACTGCCAGATCTCCGATAGCATGGGTGTGCACGATGAGCCCCAGCTTGTCCGCGTCAATGCATAGCTTGGCGAAGTTCGCCGGCTTGAACAGCAGGTCGCCGTACTTGCCGGTATTGGTGTACGGCGCGGTCATGGCGGCGCTCTGCGAGGGATATTCGACAACTCCATCGGCGAACACCTTGACGCCCGGCAAGGTGAGATTGGGGATACCGGCAAATTGGGCGCGCAGGGCCAGCGCGTTCTTGAACGAGTTCGGGTCATCCGGCTTGACCAACGGCAATGCTGCAACATGGGCCGTGAGGCCACCGGCCGCAGCCAAATCGCGGTAGGCAGTGAGAGTCGCCGCATCGGTGAGCGGGTCAAGCCAGGAAGTGATTCCGATGCTGTGCAGATATTCTACGGCTGCGCGCGCGCCGGCCAGATTCTTGCTTGCGTCGGACGGTGGAATCTTCTTCTTGACGATGTCCAATCCCTCATCGACTCCGAAGCCGTTTGGGGTGAGGTCCTTGTCGAGCCCATAATACTTGCGCTTTTCTTCAGGGAGCTTGGCGATCATCGCCTTGTTCAAGCCGGCGCGCTTGCGCAATGCCTGATTCGACCAGCCGGTGTGGCCATCCATGCCGCGCAGGAACAGCGGCTGACTGGCATAGGCACCGCCATTGAAACGATCATTCAGCGCTGCGTTTTGCGACCAAATGCCCAGAGGAACACCGGTGACCACCAGCACATCGCCGCTCATGCCGCGCCCGCTGCTCTTGGCCTGCGCAACGAAGGCCTCCAGGGCATCAATGTTCGCAATATCGTTCTTGGCATCGGCCGACAACAGCCCAACGCCGCCATACACGGCGTGTATATGGCTGTCGATCAGACCGGGCAACAGGGTCTTGCCGTCTAGATCGATGATCTGAGCGCCGCCGCCGACGCTGGCATCCACGTCATGACGATTACCGACGGCGAGAATCTTGCCGTCGCGGATCGACACGGCCTCGGCGTACGGCTGCTGCGGATTGGCGGTGAAGATCTTGCCATTGACCAAGATCCGGTCTGGCGCACCGGATGCAGCTAGCGGGAGAAGTCCTGCGCAGACGGTAGCCACCAATGCCGAACTGAAGCGAATTCTTGTTCTCATGATTTACCTTTGTGCGAAACGAATAATTTCAGTGATGGCGGTAGTTCAATTTCGCCACGTGAACGTCGCACCGTAAGTGCGCGGCCGCAGAGTGGCACTCGACCAGTCTTGCGGGTCGTAGTAGGTGCCCGCCGACAGATCGAGGGCCGGCGCCGAGTCGGTCACGTTCTGAACGAAGACGGAGACGTCGAACTGATTGAAGCGCGCACCCAGGCGCATATTCACGACATTGAATGCAGGGATAGGCAATAGGCGCGGATCATATAGCGGCGAGTTCGGATCTTGATTGCCGACGCGACGCCATTCGGACGTGTGGGTGAAGTCAGTACGAAAATACCCCTGCCGCCCACTCGCCAACGGCAACACATATTCGCCGGACAACGACACCGTGAGCGGTGCGCCAGCATCGGGTATACCGGCACCCTTGCTGAAGATCTTGGCACCGCCCGGCGACAGCGCATCTTTGTCGAACTTTGGATCGTTGTAGCCAAAGGCGCCGTCCACTTCCAGGTGTTCCGACGCTTTCAGTTGAAAGGCAAGATCGACGCCGCGCGACGTGGCATCGGCCAGATTGTCGACGAAATTGTAAGAGCAATTCGGCAGGCTGACGTTGGCCTGAATATTCTTCCACTTGACCTCGTAGATGCTGCCGTCGATCACAAGCCGGTTGCCGAACAGCCGGTTCTTCGAGCCGATCTCATAGCTCCACACCGAGTCGGATTTGTAGGATTCCGGCTGAACGGGATTGCCGTTCGCGTCCACGTAGCCGTTGGTGATCAGATCGCCGTCGCAAATCGAGGGCACACGAAGTGACGCTCCGGCCGGACGGAATCCCTTGGAGGCGGTGGCGTAAAGCAGATTCGCGTCGCTGAATTGATACGACAGGCCGAATTTCGGGGTAACCGCATTTTCCGACGAGTGAGTGGATGACGTTGGATAGACCGCAGCACTCGCTCCTTGACCAATGACGCAAGGCGGCGCCGCGCAAGGAAAGCCAAAAGGCGCGTTGGCGTTGTTCTCGGGGCCGAGGTAGGCGGCGGTGAAGTCGAGCTTGTTACGGGACACTCGCACGCCTGCGGTCGCTTTGAATTTGTCGGTTATCTTGAAGTCCGCCTGCGCAAAGCCGGCGAGCTGCTCTTCGACCATCTTCCATTGGCCGAGGAACGACACCGCGTTGGCGAGCATGTTATCGCCGAAGAAATTCTGTGCGCCGGTCGAGCCGGGGCCGAACGGATCGCCCCCATTGACGCCATAGTACCCAATGCCGAAAGCAGTCGGATAGAAGCCGACCCATGAGGCATTACTGAGGAAATTTGTGCTGATCGGCTCGCCCGCGATCTGCCGATCGTGCGAGAAGAACGCACCGGCAAGCCAGGTCAGCCTTGCGGAAGCATCATTCGACTGCAGGCGAAACTCTTGCACGAAATTGCCTTGAGAATTGTCGTAGCGAGCCATGCCCTTCCAGCCATCCGGCACGTAAGTACCAGTCGAAGTGACACCGTCGGCCTCGAGAAAGAACTGCGGGGAATAGAACTGGGCGTAGCCCTTGGTATAGTCGGACCACTGCACGGTGGTACGGTCAAAATAAGAGGTGTTGGACACCAGGGTCACCGGACCAAAATCCCAACTGATGGCCACGGCCGACAATGTGAATTTGTCATCTCCAAATCCGTTGTTCGGAACGTTCATCGGGTTCAATGTCGTCGTCGTGGTCGGATCGTTCGGCGCGGTGAAGACCGTTCCAGGGGTTCCCTGGTAGTAATATTGCCGCGAGTAATCGCGTGCGCCTAGATTTGAGGTCGCGAGATCGAACTCCGCGCCGGCCCCAGCGCCGTCGTTGGTGTGATGCTTCTGAAAAAACACCGACGGCGTGATGGTCAGTGCATCGGAAGGCGCGAACTTCAGCGCCGCCCGGAATGCAGTGGTGCTGTTCCAGTTCACATCCTTCTCGAAGGTGTTGGTGCGCGTGAACGCCACCGAATTCCCGTAAGATTCCCCGCTTGGGTCCAGAATCTTGTAGGTGCCTCCCACCTCGTCGATGTAGCCGCCCTCGTGGCGAAAATAAGCACTCACTCGGAACCCAAGGCGGTCGTCGATGATGGGGGCGCCGAAAGCCACTCCTGCCTCATAAGAGGGCGAGCCATTTCGCAAGGTCGAAACTTCGGCCCGTGTTGAGGTAGAAGTTTTGGAAAGGCTGGGTTCGGTTTGAATGAAGCGTACTGTGCCGCCTTCGGACCCTGCGCCGAACAGCGTGCCCTGGGGGCCACGCAGTACTTCCACGCGCTCAACGTCGAATAGTCCCGGAAACGCAGTTCCCGACCCGAAGCCTAAGTTGCGCACCTGAATGGGCGTATCGTCGATGTATACGCCGGTGGTGCCGGAACCTGCATCTGAGGAAATGCCGCGGATCGCAATCTGGTTGGCGCCGGTGAATGATTGGCGGCTAAGATTTAGGCCCGGAGTGAGCCGCACCAGATCGTCGAATTCCTTGACACCGCGCTGATCCATTTCTTCCACGCCGATGCTGCTGACGCTGATCGCGACCTTGGACAGCGGCTCGGCGCGGCGCGTGGCCGTGACGATTACTTCTTCAAGCTCAGTCGGAGCGGACTCGCGAGGTGTGGTTTGCGCCATTACAGGTGAGGCAGCCAACGCTGCGGCCAATAACGGCAATGCCGCGGTCACTTTCAGCAAAATCAGGTGCGCGGGGCTGCCGAGCCGACGCTCGCAGAGGAGTGAATACATTATACATCTCCCAATGACGGTCATGGCCGACGTGTCACCGCTTCTCCCGGCGCCGCGTTCTTCCCTGCCGCTATATCCCTGCCCCATCTACGCAGATAATGACCACTGTCGTCAAGGGCTCTGCAATATGGGACAACTCAGTGCGGCACTTCGATCG
Organism: Gammaproteobacteria bacterium; assembly: GCA_040002315.1. Taxonomy (GTDB): domain Bacteria; phylum Pseudomonadota; class Gammaproteobacteria; order Steroidobacterales; family Steroidobacteraceae; genus Bog-1198. The sequence goes on along the minus strand of JBDUEQ010000089.1, from coordinate 39,768 downwards.
ACCTGAACTGAGTCAGTGCGTCGGTGGCGGCGCGAAGTTTGGCTGTCATCACTGTGATCGAATCCGCAACTCGGCTGACCGCGTCGGACCGCGCCGCAGCCAATCCCTCCGCGATGACCGGGCTCCATTCATCGTCCGCAGTTAATAGCGCACGACAGCCCGCCTCGAATGCCGGCGGCGGCGGCGGCGCACGATGCTGGAAGCGGCTCGACCAACCGCCCTCACCCGCCCAGAAGTTTCGCTCGTAGGCGTAGACATCGGGCGACAGCAACTGGCATTGGCGGCCTTCGTAAAACTCCCTCAGATCCTTGAGCGCCGCGCCACGGTCCTTGGTCTTCGCTGCGGCCAAGGCGTGATCCAGCGACGTGACACGATCGGCGTACACCGTAGTGCGCACGCCCTGCTCATAGTTTCCATTGTCCGTGTACAGCCACGGCACCAGGGTGTGGCGTGTAGCCATCAACAGTCGGTTGACGGAATTCACGTCCGTGGAATCGCGATCCGCCTCAATAACCGCGGCTGCCTTACGAAATTTCGCAAGTGCTGTACGTACGTCCGCGAACGAGACATCCGCCACTTTGCCGGCATCAAGAACCAGCCGCGCGTCGAGAAAATCGGCAACGGCGGTCAGGGCTATCGGCAGACGTGCTTCATCGGCTGCGCGCTTCAGGCTCAGGGCAAGCACGCGCAGATGCGCGCCCATGTTACTGAAGCGCTCCGGCCGGAAGACATCCATTTGCGTGTGATACAGCTGGAAAAAACCGGCGTCTATGCTAATCAGACTGTTGAGTGCAGCGCCCCCCAGCACGCCAAAATTCCAGGCATCGGTAGTGCTGCCAATGGTCGGCTTCACGCTGATCTGAGAGGCAAGCCCAAGATCGGCGAGCAGCGATTGCTGATGCGCTAGATTGTCGGGTGAGGCAATCAGGGTCGATTTGGCGGCGGTCCAGCCAAAGCCATCCAGATTGAAGATTAGCGCCGCATTGCGCATGACCTCCGGGTGCTGCAGCACGAAGGCGTAAGAGCCTGCCAGCCAATCGCGCTCGGGATCCTCGAGGCCCGCCTCTTCGCTCCCGGTGGCGACAAACAGGATAGAGCGGCGTGGGTGCACGTTGGCGCCGGTAAATGCGCGCGCGACCGCGAGTAGAGCGGCAACGCCGCTGGTGTCATCCACGGCGCCCTGAAACCAGCGGTCGAAGTGTGCCGATACCATTACCCATTCGTCCGGATGGTCGGTGCCGCGCAGGGTGGCCACCACGTTGCGGGATGTGCCGTCGCGGAGCAGCATATGATTCTCGAGCTCTATCGGCACCGGTCCGGCGGCCAGCCGCCGTTGCAATTCCTTGGCCGAGCGCACGCTGATGGCCACGGTGGGCAACTGTTCATGGCCCCACAGGCTGTCCTGGCGCAGCGCATCGACCTGCGCACCCGAGGACGGGTAGTCGTAGAAAATGATCGCGGCCGCGCCGCGGCTCGCCGCTTCGGTGATCTGAGGCTGAGGCCAATCCAGCAGTTCACGGCGCACCAGCACCGCCTTACCACGGACGGTGCCGATCCTGGCGTAGTCGGCCGCATAGCCACTGCCGGCATCGATGAGCGCGGCATGCAATCGATGGCCACCCGCTTCGTTGCCGCGTGCAAAATCTACGCCGTCGCGCCGACCCCAGGTAGTGCCCGTCGCGTGCAGGCTGATGGCAGCGACGGCAGCGCCGCTGGACCGCAGCGTGACCGGATCATAGCGATAGGCGCGCACCGGGAATTCTTCCGTCCGCACCTCGAGGCCCATTTTTTTGAACGATTCGGCGATGTCCTCGGCCATGGCCGACTCTTCTATGCTGCCCGACACGATCGAAGCATTGCCAACACCGGATGGCGTCTTGATGACTTCTTCCGTTAGTCGCTTAAGATCCGTAAGCGCGCGCGACACGTCGAGTGCGGAGAGCAATTTTTGCTCATCAGCGCTGATGCCCTCGCTTGCCTGTACATCGGCCTCGGAGCGCTGACCCACAGCGACTAGGATCACGCAGGCCGTGATCGCGCAACTGACCTTGCGAATTCCGCGCATCATTTTCATCCCATTACCGCTTCGTTGTTTGCAAATCAATATAGCATTGAACGCCTGTATCACAAGAAAAGGGAGGGCCTGCTGGTAACCGGCCAAGGCAGGAAGTTCTGGGTATAGGCTGGCAGCAGCGCGATACCCCGTGTCGATGCCCACAGCGACATGAACATGCCGAGAGCAGGATGGCGAGGCCGTAGGGCACCGCCGCGAACCGAGACACGATGAGCACGAACGTTTAAGTGCAGCCCGCGCAGTGAGCATGACCACCTTTCTTGATGGGGGCGCGACTGATCCCTAAACCAACGCAGGCCTTTCGATACTGCCTCGTTGGGTCCGGGGTCCGCTTTCTGACCTTACGCTTACTTTGGCGGCGTTTCGTCGCCCTCCGGCTGCAGGATATTGGCCTTCATGCCGCTGTCCGTAATGAAATCGCCGAGCTTCATCCCCGCAGGGCACTCCCCGACATACTTACTGTCGCTCACGATGACCGCGCTTTTCCCTTCTTGGCGAATCTCCGTATGCACGGCGGTATTCCCCGTCACCACGCTGACAGATTTTGACTTGGTCACCGTGCTGCCGAATTTACATTCGGACTGTTCTGTGATCGTCGTGCCGCTATGTGCAACGCTGATGCGCTTACAGGGGTGATCGGGACCTTTAAGGCGTTGATCCACCAGCGTCTGCAGAAGCGCAGTGCTGCTGCACATGCTCGCCGTCACGGGCGGCATCTTTGCGTCCCCGGTCGTCGTCGTCGTTGCCCACAACCCCGGTTTGATGTCCGGAACATCCGCCGCATACGAGGCGCCGCCCAGCAGCGTGCAAGAAAACACTCCCAACATGATCATTCTATTCATCCGTTCCACCACCATTTTGTTTCATGCATCGGCACCCGCGCTGCGATCATCGCGCCAGTATGCCCGCATGTCGAGCTTAAGGCGTTATGTGATCAGGTTCTCAGTAATCCCCTTCGGCACCAAAGTGTCACAGATACCCTACAGCGTTCCCGCCAATCGCGTTGTTAGAGTCGCTTAACACCATACGCAAAGAGGGATCGACCATGTACCAACTTAACGAACTCGAGCACCGTTGGGGCGAGCGGTTTTCGTTAGATCTGCCGGTGCTAGTGGCCGTCAATACAGTGTCGGGGATCGATGCACGGCTCAAAAATCTCAGTCTGAGCGGCGCGCTCCTCAACGCGGACTTTGCCCTGCGTATTCATACGGTCATCGATGTCAGGTTGCCCGTGCTGCCATCCGCGCTGCCCACACCCAGCATCAAGGCGTATGTGATTCGCAAATTCAATCAGGAATTCGGCGTCGAATGGCGTGACTTTGCGCCGAGCGCTATTAAAGTGCTGTTGCGGTCGCTTAGCAGGTAGTCCAGGCGTAGGCGTGTATATGCCACATTGCCTTATGTATAATACATAAGGCAATGATATATATGTATTTTATATAGCGCATACCCAGAATTAAGAATGCTCGACGGTTTGGGCACTCCCGCCTATATCGGTGGCTACCTTGGGCGGATTCGGCGCTTGTAAATGGCCGCTCGGCAACCATAACTGGATATGATTCAATATCGTCAACGTGATCTTTCCAGGAGTGGGAAATGGCGACCGGTTGGGCAGCCGAAGGCGCAGTACAAGAGCAGATCGACGCGACAGTGAAGGACGGAATTCTGCGGGCGAAGAGCCAAATGCCGCAGGGACCCGGGCTCACGCATTGCGCGGAATGCGGTGCTGACATACCGGCTGCGCGCCAGGCGGCGATTCCGGGCGTCCGGCTGTGCGTGGCGTGTCAGGACGCCCAGGACAGCGAGCACGCGCGGTCCAGCGGCTACAACCGGCGCGGCAGCAAGGACAGCCAGCTGCGCTAAGATTTCGGATCGCTCTTGGGGGGGGACGCACATGTGCCGAAATATCAAGACTCTGTTCAATTTCGAGCCGCCTGCGACGGAGCTGGAAATCAAAGCGTCCTCCTTGCAGTTCGTGCGCAAATTAAGTGGTTTCACCCAGCCCTCCAAAGCCAATCAGGCCGCGTTCGATCGCGCGGTAGAGGACGTCGCTGCCGCCGCGCGCGGCTTGATTGAGTCCCTGGTGACCGCCGCTGATCCGCGCGATCGAGAGATTGAGGCAGCGCGAGCGAAGGCTAGATCCGCTGCTCGGTTTAGTTGATGCCGGCGACGTTCGCGCCAAGTGCCCGGCTCGAAGCTGTACCGCTTTTTTTCATTGCACTCTGTGTCTGTTATGTAACTGCCGTTCTGGCACAGTGACTCCATGAGGATAGCTAAACCACTGCTCATGGTAACCACCCCGATAGGCGTGGGGGCCGGTCTTTACGAGTGCGTCAGGCTGGCGGGCGGTTTGGTGATCGTTATGTTGGCCATGGTCGGTGTCATGTTGGCGGCGCTCGCCACGGTGGTCGCTACGGTTCGCCGCGAGGGTCGGGCTGCTCGCCCTGGTGGTAGCGATGCGGCTGAATCCGTAGCCACGGGCACGACAGCGAGCACGAGCACGCCGGGAGTCGCATGCAATTCCTAATCGTTCTTTTGCTTGTCGCCATCATAGGGAGTTTAGGTCACGCCCTATTCTCGATGTCCTCCGGACCTGATCGTGCGCAGCAAATGGCGCAGGCGTTGACTGTCCGTATCAGCGTCTCGGTTGCCCTGTTTGCGTTGATCTTGGTGGGCTACCATTTCGGCTGGATCGAACCGCACGGAATACGCTAAATCCCTCCGAGTACTGGCCGCGAGCGCTCACAGGCCGTAACGTAGTGGGCTATGAAGCTCTACCTTGCAGTGGCACAGGAACTTGGCACGATGATTCGGGGCGGCACGCTGCGCTGCGGCGAGAAGCTGCCCTCTGTGCGCGAGTTCTGCCGCACGAGGCGTGTTAGCGCTGCCACCGTACTGCATGCTTACGACACCTTGATCGCTGCAGGCCTCATCGAATCGAGCCCCCGTTCGGGCTACTACGTGCTGGAGAAGCCCAAGGCCGCCAGGGCGCCGCGCACATCGACTCCGAAGGCCAATTCGACCCGCGTGCTGGTGAGCGACTTGGTGTTCAACACGCTGGAGGCCACCCGCGACCGTGAAGTTGTACCATTGGGGTCCGCGTTTCCCAGTCCTACCTTGTTTCCATGGAGCAAACTCGCGCGCTATCTCGGCGGCAGTGCGCGCCACATGAATCCGTGGAGCACCGTTGCAAGTCTGCCGCCTGGAGATCTGGAACTGCGCCGGCAGATTGCGCGCCGCTACCTGCGCTTGGGCATGACCATCGGCATCGAGCAAATCATCATTACGGCCGGAGCGTTGGAGGCACTTAACCTCAGCCTGCAAACCGTCACGCGTCCGGGCGACACTATTGCGATTGAGTCGCCGACATTCTATGGCTGCCTGCAGGCCGCGCAACGGCTGCGGCTGCACGTTGTCGAAATACCGACTCACCCCACCGCCGGTGTCGATCTGGCCGGATTGAGCAGGGCGATCGCCAAGCATCCCATCCGTGCTTGCTGGTTCATGACCACCCTGCACCATCCGACCGGCGCTACCGCTCCGATCGAGAAGAAGCGCGAATTGGTTCAACTGCTGACCGACCATGAAATTCCGCTCATAGAAGATGACGCCTATGCAGAACTTCAGTTCGCAGCGATGCCCTCGCCGCCCGCCAAGGCTTTCGATCGCAAGGGATGGGTCATGCATTGCGGCTCGTTCAGCAAATGTCTAGCACCCGGATATCGCCTCGGGTGGCTTGCTGCCGGGCGCTTCACCCAGGAGGCAGGAAGGCAGAAGATCGAGTCCTCACTGGCCACCAGTCTTCCCATTCAGCAAGGTATCGCGCAGATGCTTCATCACGGCAGCTATGAAGCGCATCTCGCGAGCCTGCGCCACGTGTTGGCGAACCAGCAAGCGGCAGCGCTCAATTCCGTACAGCGATATTTCCCTCCGGGATTTCGCGTCGCCCAACCTGCGGGCGGGTATTTCCTTTGGATCGAATGTGCCGCGTCGGTGGACGCACTCGAAGTGCATCGACTGGCGGTGCAATCGGGTATCTCCATTGCGCCCGGACCGATGTTTTCCGCACGCCGTCAATTCGGCAATTTTCTGCGACTGAACTGTGGGCATCCTTGGACTTCCGGCATGGACCGCGCCGTGCAGCGTCTCGGCGAGATTTTGCGGCGTTTCTGAGAGCGAGCCAGACCGATGGGCTTTTCCCGTGGGAAGTACGACATCGTAGTTGGTGTGGCCAGTCAAGCACTCCGACCGCTCATGAAATCGACACTTCGAGCAGACAGCTGAATTCGCGTGCGAAATCCACGGAGACCCGCGCGTGCACCGCGCCTTGGCGGTCGAAAAAGCGTTGCGTTCCGCTCAAGCCGAATACACCCTCATGCCAGATATTGGGATGTATGTAAAGACCCTGGTGGCCGCCGAAACGAAAACACACGAAGCGCTGCGGTGTCACATCATCTCCCGGAAGAGCGAGCGGTACGTAGAAGGGTCGAGGCTCGATAGGGAAGAATAACTGACCTCCATCAGGATGATAGTTTGCGTGCCACAGCAACATGCGACCGGGATTGTCGTTGTGATCGGTACGCGCGAGCTCCGGTGCTTGCGCATACGCCAAGATATAGTGGCCGCCGACAGCTTCGTTGCGCCCGTAGAGAATGTCTCCCTGCCATTCGCTGACGAACACTCCCTCGGTGGTGCCGGCTTGATCGCCGCTATCTGCGTCGATCGGCCGGGTGCCCTGGGCGGGCCAGCGTACGATCTCGACTCTGCACTCTTCGGGATGGTCCACCAACCTTCCGTACGGCTTTATGGTCTCCGGTGTCGCGTCCACGAGTGGCATCTGGACTCGTTTGAGTCCTGCGGGCAGGTTCGGATTTAGATAGTCGATGGCCGCGCGCACTTAGCGTTCCTTGAGAAGTCCCAGCCTTGCCAGGCTTTCGGCTGCGGCGACGATGCAGTCCTCGTTCGAGCGCGGCGCCCAGAGAAGCACCCTGCGGGCCTTATCGTTGGCAGAGTTCTTCAGCTTGCCGAGTTCTGGCAGCATCTGCCGTGCGGCGGGACTGAACAACGCTGCGAGACGCATCAGCCAATCCGGCAATTGCCTTGCCGGCACGCTCCTGGCGACTTCACCCATGCGTTGCCGCAATACTTTGGCGATGTCGAGTATGGACATGGAATTGCCGGCCACCGCGATAAAACGCTCGCCTTTGGCAGCGGCGCTCGTCATGGCGCGCAGGTGCAGATCAGCGACGTCTCGCACATCGACGACTCCGAAATACAAGCGAGGGGCAAGCGGCACTGCGCCGTCCATCATGCGCTTCAGCATGAGGATAGAGGTGGAATAGTCGGAACCCAGCACCGGGCCGAATACCGCTACCGGATTGACCACCGACAGCTCTAGCGCACCGCCTTGCGTGCCGACGAAATCCCAGGCCGCCCGCTCGGCCAAAGTCTTCGACTTAACATAGGCCGCCAACCCCTTGGCATTGGCATCCGTCCAATCTCTCTCGTCGAAAGGCGATGTCTGCGGCTTGTGACCGTAGCCGATCGCCGCGAACGAGGATGTCAGGACCACTCGCGTGACCCCGGCATCGCGCGAGGCGCGCAGCACTCGCACTGCGCCATCGCGCGCCGGCACGATAAGCTCATTCTCATCCCTAGGTGTAGATGACGGAAACGGCGAGGCCATGTGCAGCACATAGTCGCAGCCGGCTACAGCTTCGGCCCACCCAACGTCGCTTTCAAGGTCGGCGACGATAAAGGTGAGCCGGTCGCCAGGTTCCGCCCCGCCTTGTTTCAGCATGGCGCGCACCGCGTCCTCACGATCCAAGCTGCGAACCGTCGTACGTACCCGATATCCCACGCCGAGGAGCTGCAGGATGCAGTGGCTGCCGATGAAGCCTGACCCGCCGGTCACCAGGACTGTGCTCAATGCGGGCTCTCGGTGTCTTGACCGGCGGACGCGCAATTCGTTCGCCCCTGCGTCAAGGCCGCTTGGGGCGGCTATGTGCTTGCTGTTCTGCATGTATGTTCGTCTCGTAGGACGTGCCGATCATACAATTCTTCAAGGAATTCAGCAGAAAGCGCCCACCGCCGACAAGGGATATCCCAATTGTCCTACAGGTGGCATGCGCGCGTACCCGCATATTCAGAGGTTACCCGCAGGAGAATCCATTCGTGCTTCGATTGACCAAGAGTGCATCGTTGGTCATCCGCCGCTTGCTGATGTGCGCGGCGGGTCTGCTTGGCGTCACTCTCGTAGTGATTGTGGTGCTCGGTGCCGCTTTGGACTCAGGCCATTTTCAAGGGCCCCTTATCCGGTATTTTGCCGATCGCTCAGGGCGCCCGCTTAAGGTCGACGGCACTCTAAAGGTTCGCGTTCTTTCGTTGCATCCATTCGCCATTGCCGAGCACCTAACCATCGGCAATCCATCGTGGATGCCTGCGGGGACAACGGCGCAGATCGGCAAGCTCACTCTGGTAGTAGACACACCATGGTTCGGGCGCTCGTTGTCCATAGAGAAGCTCGAGATGGAAGGGGTGACGCTGCACCTGGCTCGAGATGCCAAGGGTCACTCCAACTGGCGACCAAATCCGCCGGGAGTGAGGGGTGGTGGCGGTCTTCCCATCATCCGCAGCTTCTCCATGCCTGATGCTCACGTCGAACTCAACGACGCCCGGCGCCACCTGCAATTTCAAGGAACGGTATCAGCCTATGAATTAAATGCAGCGGATGCACTACGGCCGTTGCGGATCGAAGGTAAAGGACAGCTGAATGGCAGGGCCGCCACATTCGCAATCGATGGCGCACCGCTTGCCATGGCCAATCGCGCAACTCCCTACCCTTTCGACTTCGTGGAGCTTTCCGGCGACTCGCGGCTCACAGGCAAGGGATTCCTGCCAAATCCCTTCGACTTCACCGTACTAGACACCGGATTCGACGCAATCGGGCCGGATTTAAAAGACCTCTATTTTCTGACCGGCGTGACGTTGGTGCATACGGGCAGCTATCACCTTACCGGCAAACTTTCCCGCCGGGGCAGGATCTCTCGGTTCAGCGAATTGGCTGTGACTTCCGGCAAGAGCGACATCCGCGGTAGCGTGTCAATTGAGACGACCAGCGGCCGTCCCAAATTTCGTGCCGACTTGGATTCTCAAGTGCTGCGGCTGGCGGATATCGGCGCGCGTGCGGCGGGCCGCGTACCCGCGAACGCAATAGATCCCCCGCTGCTGCTGTCCGACGCCACGCTGAAGCCCGCGACGGTACGTCGCGGGGATGGAGTGGTGAATTTTCATGCGCGTCGTATCGACGTCGGGCATGTGCCTCTACAGGCAGTCGCGGCCAAAATGACCATCGACAAAGGTGTGATCAGCGTCGCACCATTGTTGGGCGACGTGCTGGACGGCAAGTTCACTGCGCAACTGCGACTCGATGCCACCACCGACAATCCGGTGGCGGATGTCGACCTTAAAATCACCGACCTGCAGCTCGCTGAGTTCTTGCGCAAGGGTATGGCGGAGCCTGCCATGGAAGGGCCGCTCCGGGTACGGGTCATCGTCAAGGGCCACGGCAGTTCGGTCCACCAAGTCGCAGCAAGCTCGAACGGCACCGTGACGGCGGTTCTGCCGCACGGCTCGCTGCGTGCGGCGCTGGCGGAACTGACGGGCATCGACCTTGGCGGACTCGGACTCTTGCTCGCGAAGAGCGATCGCGGCACTGCTGTCCACTGCGGTGTGGCCAGCTTTCGCGCGGAGGGCGGAGTGCTCACGTCAGAGAGCCTGGTCGTCGATACCGAGTCAGTGTTGATCACCGGCAAAGGGAAGATTGATCTCGAATCCGAAGCCGTCGATTTGATGCTGTATGGCCACCCCAAAGGCGTGCGGCTCGGGAGATTGCACGCTCCCGTGCAGCTGCGCGGTACGCTTGCTCACCTCTCGGCAGGAATACAGGTGGGGCATGCTATGGCCCAGACTGCCGGGGCCGTAGCTCTCGGAATTGTACTCACTCCCCTGGCCTCGATACTGGCGTTCGTCGATCCCGGCCTCGCAAAGGATGCCGACTGCGCCGCATTGCTCGGCGCGGCCAAGACTCTCGATACAAGGCCTGCCGCCGCCGCAACAGATCATTAGAAGTCATTGCGGTTCCCTGAACGGTCTTTACAGCAGGTCGTGTGAGTTCTCTCTGACAGGATGATCCAGCCCGGGCCTACCCCTAGGTGCGATCGCACGCCCCATACTGCCGGTATCGTATGACATCACTGGGGTCCATCATGAGTAAATCGCAAATCCTCACTAATCTTACCAACGATGTTGAGGACCTTCTTGGCAAGCTCGGTAGCGACCTCAGCCCCGACGTTCGCGACTTGCGCGATCGTTTGGGAAAAGGCATCGCCGAGACGAGGAAGTCTGCTGCGCGAGTGGGTGCCCAAGCGAGTTCCGCAGTCAGGAATTATGCGGTGGTGGCGGACGACTACATCCACGACTCACCCTGGATTGCCCTTGGAACCGCCGCGGCTGCAGCAGGCGTCATTGGGTTCCTCGCGGGTAGCCTGTTTGCGTCAAACCGCCGCGGCTGGCGTTTGTAGAGCAGCGGGCAATTCACAGCGCGCACGCGCAGGGATGTATCGCATTATGAGTGATGAAAGACAGATTCGCCGCTTGATGAACGACGCCAAAGAGTTGGTGTCAAAACTACGCGAGAATAAGAATCCCGAGGTACAGCGACTCCGCGACAGAGTGGACGTTTGCATATTGCGAGCCGAGGGCTCTCGGCGGCGAAGCCTTCACCCGGTCCGTATCACCCGGGTTCCTGGTTCTATTTTCCACTATGTGCACGAGCATCCCTGGCTCGCAATCGCCACGGCGGCGTCGCTGGCTTACACTCTCGCCAACCTATCCACCGCGAGCCGAGGGACACGATGATGAGCGAACTCAGTAAGCTTAAAAAAGAAAATAAGCGGCTCAAAGCACTGCTGAAAAATGCCGTGGAAATTTTGGACCGCTATAAGGAATTCTTGCAACATCCGGAAAAGCTCGGCCTGAAACCCAAAAGGAAGGCCAGCAAGAAGAAGAAAGCGAAGGATTAATCGTCTTGGCGCCGAGATTGAACGTGTCGTCGCTCCGCTCCGCCGTGGTTTCTGCGCGGCAGCCCCGTTAAGTCTTCTTTGCGACGGGGTGGCCCGCGGCGATCGGCATGATGTTTATATCTACAGGCGCACGCTTCCGGGGCATTACACTGCGGAAACGGCAAGCGGGGTGCTTCGGCTGCTAAAAACCGCCGTCCGATCACAGCGCGTGCAGATTCACAACAGAATGTTCCCGTGGTCACCGATACCGCATGCCATGGACCCACATGAGTATCAGTTGACCCGGTTGGTTTGGCCGGACCTTTTTGAATATTGACTCGAGATTGCTTTTTCCACATGCGCCAGTTCTCTGTATTCGAATTTCTACAATATTGACGATTTGCAGGGGCTTTCCCATCGGACGCATCCGCGGATAGATGTAGGACATGCCACCTCGTCGCCAAAACGGGTCACTCTGAGCCCCAGCGTCAGATTTGACTTACATGATTTGTCCGCACAGTCGACTCGCATAGCGCCGCCACCTGATTAAAGATTACTTTTCGTCAAACAGGAAGAGACTCATGACCAAGAACTCACCGCCGAATCATGGCGAAGGCGACCCGGAAGCGGCCGCTCGATTCAACTCCGCCGAGCGCGCATTTGTTGATTCCGCGCGCGGCAGGAAAAAGATCAAAGAAGGCCCGAAAGTAACGGCGAATGAGGAACCTGAGTTAACGAGAGCGGAACAAATCGGGCGCGATCATGCCAAGGACGATGACTCCAGACCTGCGTAGAGCATTACGGAACTACAGCGGTGGTGGGATGGCGCGACCCGCGTGTTTCAGCGTACATGATGCGGTAAACTCACAAGCTGTTGCGATCATCGCGCGCTTCCTCGCGTCCGATACGCAGTAAGGTATTTCGAATCGATGGTAGCTTGGCGCGACGCTGGCCATATCGTATATGCGCATCCACTTTGAACGCAAATTGTCCGCGAAACGCGCGGGTTGTCAGAGTTTGCTATGATCGATGAATAATAAAGCGCGCGCCAATCTTTAGCGCGTCGGGGGGAATTGTGAGCACTTTGCGACATGTAATCTGCAAGCCGTCGGCGCTCGGCATGGTGTTGCTCTTAGGCGCGCACCTCACGGCGCTGGCCGAAACGCCCGCAGTGACGGACGCGGGAGCGAATAAGACGCTTCCCCAGGACAGTATTTTCTCCTCCGTTAAGCAGTCCCTTAATCAGGACGTCGATCATGACGTCGTACGCGGTCATTTCGAGTTGGGAGAGCCGCCCAATGTACGCCGCTACTTCTGCTTGATCAGCACCAAGACCGGCAAAAGAGAGCCGAACGGTGTGTTGGGAGAACTGGATCCGCGACCCGATGGCATGATCGCTGTCAGAAACAGTTCCGTCTCGATGTACAGCTGCACCAAAGCCGAACAGGCGGGCATGCTGGTGACAACAGGATATATCTTTAATGGCGTTCCCGTGGTCGCGGCTGCCCCCGCACCTCCGGTGCAGCCACCAATCGAAGCCATTAAGCCCGCCGCAGCCCCCGCTCCGCTCGCCGCGCCCGCGGCGGTGGCCGCAACCTCGGAACGAATATCCATATCGCCTAATCAGATTGACATCGCCGGTATACGGCTGGGCATGTCGCCGGACGAAGTGCGTGCGGTGCTCAAGTCCAAGAAGCTGCTCGATTACAATGAGTTTGCCGAAACACTAAGCTATTTGGATTCGGCCAAGGGCGCCACGCAGCCGATTGTTAATGGGCGCTTCGTGAATGTGATTGCCGGGTGGACGCCTGCGCCCTCCTCCACTGCTGGTGATAATTTTCAGGTAGACGGAGAATCTTTCGAAGTCATGTTCACTCCGATTCCGGGCAAGGAGCGGGTGATGGGAATCGTCCACACGATGGGGTATTCGCCGGCCAATGCCGTTCGCGAAGTCGCGCTCGAGAGCGCGTTGGTCAAGAAATATGGCGGCTTCGGTCCCAATGACTTGCCGCAATCACCCACCTGGCGAATCCAGAGCAGCGGCTATCTGCAAATAGGCGATCCTTGCAATCGGCGCGGAACATTGGGGGGACTCGGCGGACTTAATGGTACTAGCGTACCGCGCGAGAATCTTGCGCTCAAACGCAGCATGGAGGACCTGAAGTCTCTGATCGATCGCTGCGGCATCGCCATACTGACGGAAGACCATTTCACGGCCAACGGAGGCGCTCTGCGTGAGGACCGTCTCGTCACGCGATTTACCATGACGGCCTACAGCCCGGACATTGCTCTTGAAGGGGCCAAGGTAGCGACGCAGCTGATCCAAGGTGCCGCCGGCGCGGCCAAGAAATCCGACGCATCACGTGCCAAAGCGCCACCGGCACCGAGCCTTTGAGGCGGCATAGGCTGATCTATCAGGCTTAGTACACTCTTTTTCCCGCCACCCAGGTTTGCTCCACTTTGATCTTCCAAATATCCGCAGGAGCGATCCCAAACAAGTCGCGGTCAACCAAGATGAAGTCGGCCCATTTCCCGGGTTCCAGCGAGCCTAGTGTTTTCTCTTGATGCTGGGCATAGGCCGCGTCCAAGGTGAAGGCGCGGAACGCCTCAATCAAGGTCATTGCTTGTTCGGGATGCCAGCCGCCCTTCGGTCTGTTCTCATGATCGGTGCGGGTAACGGCCGCGTGCAGGCCAAAGAATGGATTGTCAGATTCGACGGGGAAGTCCGAACCGCCCGCGATGTGCGTGCCTTGCTCAAGAAACGACCTCCAGGCATAAGCGCCTTTGATCCTTTCCTTGCCCAGCCGCTCTTCGGCCATGTTCATATCGCTCGTCGCATGGGTGGGTTGCATCGACGCGATTAAATCCAGCTGCTTGAACCGCGGAATGTCGGTGAGCGCCACCACTTGGGCGTGTTCGACGCGGTTGCGAAGCTCGCGGCCTCCGACGACTTTATAGGCTGCTGCGAAGGCGTCGAGCACCTGCCGATTGGCCGCATCGCCAATCGCATGAACATTGACCTGATAGTGGCGCTTCAAGGCAATTTCCACCTTGCGTTGCATTGCCGCGTCGGTAGAGAACAACAGGCCGCGTTGATGGGGTGCATCCGAGTACGGCTCAAGCAGAGCCGCCCCGCGACTGCCTAGTGCACCATCGGCAAATAATTTCACTGCGCGCACAGTCAAGTGTGAATCCCCGGCAGCGATCACGGGGCCAGCCTTCGACAATGCGGTGAAGTCGTCGCCGACGCCACCGATCATCGCGTAAATGCGTACCGTCAGCGCTCCCTCACCGTCCAGCGCTCGGTAGAGGGCAATTCCCTTGGCGTCAACACCAGCATCCCCAACTCCCGTCAGTCCCACCGAATTCATGTGCGCCAGGGCACCCTTCACGGCCGCGCGCTGCTCGGCTTCCCCGGCCGGCGGCACCAGTTTCTCCACCAGATGCATCGCATTATCGACCAGCACACCACTCGGATTGCCGGCGGCGTCGCGCTCAATGCGCCCGCCGCTCGGGTCCTTGGTCTCACGCGTGATGCCAGCCGCGCGCAGCGCGCTACTATTCAGCCATTCTGCGTGACCGTCGATTCGTTCCAGGACCACAGGTCGGTCGGCAACCACGGCGTCCAATTCGCTAGCCAGAGGAAATCGCCCCAACTTCCAAGTGACCTGATTCCAACCGCCTCCCAAGAGCCAGGAGCGATCGGGATTGGCCTTGGCATACGCGCCGATTCGCCGCTGCGCCTCCGTCAGACTGAGGACGTCGTAGAGCTTGATCCGCACATCGATAAAGCCGAGATCGACCACATGGCCATGCGCATCGATCAAACCCGGCAGCAAAGTCCTGCCCCCACCGTCGATGACCCGGGCCTGAGGAAATTCCTTGCGCAGGCTGTCCCCGGCGCCGGTCTTGATAACCTTGCCGTGATTGAATACCAGGCCGCTGAATCGCTGCAGGCGATTGCCGGCCAATGTGTAGCCCTGGACGTTCTGCAGCAACGTTGCCGCCGCAATACCTTGTGTCAGCAAACCCGAGGCCAGGACCAGCAACACTAAGCCGCGATTGAGGACTTTTTTCAAATACAGAGTTTTCGCCATGCGCGGAAGCTTAGCGGAACTTCACAAGCGCCGCAGGGCCGATCACAAGCGACACTCGCGATCGGCCGGCGGGCTAAATCAGATCGTCAGGTCAGCTCAACGGCAGCGATCGTTTCGATCACCGCAATCGTGCCAGGCGCGCTCATGATAATACCGGTGATGCGGATGATCATAGTAACCCTCGCGCGGCTCAGCTACGACGCAGGCCGATGCAAAGGCTACCAATCCCACCAAGAGTCCACCGCGAAAGACGCGTTGTAAGTTGGTCATAATCCCTCCGTGCATTGTAGACGCCGCCAGCATGCACCCGGCCGGGGCCGCAGGCTGTCCGTGACTTGCTCCACATCGTGTAGCGCGCGTCCTACATCGAGTCATTACAAGGGGCTACTGCAAGCGCGAAGCCTGAAACGCGCCGTCATCGGACATATGGGCAATCTCGCGCAGAATGCGCGGCAGTCTTTCGAAGTCGCGGGCCTTGTCCAAGAAGTATCGCGCACCGAGAGCGGCTGCATCGCGCGCGTATTGTTCAGAGTCGTGGTTGGTCAACACCACAATGCAAGGCATCGTCTCCATGGCCGCCAGCGCGCGCAAAACTCCAAAACCGCTGCCTTCCCGGAGATGCAGGTCGAGCAGAACGACATCAACGTGCCGCCTTCCGAGTGCCGCCACAGCCACGGCTTCGGAATCGGCCACACCAACCACGTCGATCTCAGGGATTTCGGCAATTACGTCGGACATGTTCTGGGCGAGGACCGAGGAGTCCTCGACAATAAATACCTTTATGGCCTGTGCTATCACGAAGTTACCTGATTTGCCGACGTTGACGACCGACGCGGTGTGACGCGTCCAGTGCAAGTGTGCCGTGTGCAAAATCGGATCGTTAAGTGATGTTCCGCCGCAAGTAGATGTAGGTAAATACCGACGGCGGCAACCGGGGCCTGCTTATGCCGGCTGCCGGCGGCTCGGAATGCGGCGCATCGGCAGTGCTCGGAATATGGCGTCGCGGTAGGAGGCGCTTGACTGCAGGCAGGCGCCCGAGCACAAAGTGAACGCAAATGTGCCGCGGCCGACAGCTTCGACATACGAAATCGAGCGAATGTTGAGCAGCAATGAGCGCTGGATGCGAATGAAGCCGTTGGCGGCCAACTCGCCCGCCAGTCGCTTGATAGAATCTCTGCTGAGGTACTTCGCGGCTCCCACGTGAATAGTCACGTAGTTGCCTTCAGACTCGATGTAGTCGATCGAGTCGGCGTACAAAGGATAGAGTCGATGCTCCCGCTCGCCCATGAGTAATTTGAAAGTGGGTCCAACCCTTGACGGCGGTTCCGCAATCGGAGTCGAATCCTGACGTCGCAGTAGCTGCGACCGCTCGTGGGCGTTGATGGCCTGCAGCATTCTGACCATAAATTACATCTTTGACATTCTCGAGTGGCACCGCACTGGATCGCGCGTTCGCATGCGTCAATAAGACCTTAAGACCGCACACCATTTCACATGCGCGCGTCGATTTCGTCCCCGAAGCCGACGGCTTCGTCCCAAACGGCCCTCGTCCCGTCCATCAGCAGCCTCGCCTGGAGGTCTACCACGCACACTGGGGCGCGCGCCTCTCGGTTAGTGAATCTCACCGGCGTAAGAGGGGCGTATTGCGTCGCAACGAGGGATGACCCCGCCGATGCGCACTGGGTGAGCGCCCCGCTGCCACAATGTAAGGCACCGCGGTCGAGCAAGCGCGCACTTACGGTGCGGAAACCTATTGCCCCTGCCGACACGTTTTTATCAACCTACTGATTTCCCTTCGGTATTCGATCCTGGCACAGCAGGTGCTTATCAGGACCCCCGTGCGCGTGCCTCGGGTCGTGAGGACATCAGGGTCTAAACCAAAACAGCGGGAGGGAAGTCGGTCGATGAAACTAATAACCGCCATTATTAAGCCGTTCAAGCTCGATGATGTTCGTAAAGCGATCAGCGACGTGGGCGTGCAAGGCGTCACCGTCACCGAAGTGCGTGGCTTCGGGCGGCAACGCGGACACACCGAAATCTATCGGGGTGCCGAATATGCCGTCGAATTCGTACCCAAGACGAAGATCGAAATTGCCGTCGTAGATTCCTTGGCCGACCAAGTAATTGAGGCAATAACCAATTCGGCCAAAACGGGCAAAGTTGGTGATGGAAAGATTTTTGTCGTCGATCTCGCCCAAGTCGTGCGCATCCGCACGAGTGAGCGCGACGCCAACGCAATTTAGAAGGGGGATTCGCATTGATGACCAAACTGTCTCGATTACTCGTTCTCGGCCTGCTGGCATTCTCCGTTCACGGCGCGTGGGCGGACGAGGCCCCCGCATCGGCGGACTCTGCAGCTTCGGCACCCGCTCCGACTGCGGACTCTGCGACGCCGGCCGCCGATGCGGCTGCGGCCGCGCCCACGGAACCGACGCTCGTCGGCACCGACAAGATCAGTTCCGGCGACACCGCCTGGATGCTGACCTCCACCGCCCTGGTGCTGATGATGACCATTCCGGGCCTGGCATTGTTCTATGGCGGCATGGTGCGCAAGAAGAATGTGCTCGCCACCTTGATGCAAAGCTTCGCCATCACCTGTGTGATAACGCTGTTGTGGTGGGTGATCGGCTATTCATGGGCATTTACCCCGGGCAGCGCTTACCTGGGAGGCGCGACACGCGCTTTCATGAATGGCATGACCATCATGAAGGGCGCTAACAAGGTCACCGTGTCGCATCTGGCACTGACGATTCCAGAAACCGTCTACGCCATGTTCCAATTGACCTTTGCGATCATCACGCCGGCGCTGATCGCGGGCGCCTTCGCAGATCGCATGAAATTCTCCGCCATGCTGGTATTCATGGCGGCGTGGTCGCTGCTGGTGTACTGCCCCATCGCTCATTGGGTGTGGGAGCCGTCCGGATGGCTGGCGATCAAAGGCGTTCTGGACTACGCCGGCGGCACGGTCGTGCACATCAATGCCGGTATCGCAGGTCTCGCCAGCTGCCTCGTGCTAGGCAAGCGTGTCGGGTATGGAAAAGAAGCCATGCCGCCGCACAACTTGACCTTGACTCTCATCGGCGCCTCGCTGTTGTGGGTGGGCTGGTTCGGCTTTAACGCCGGTTCCGCTGTCGCAGCCGATGGGCGCGCAGGTATGGCCATGGCGGCTACGCAGATCGCCACGGCAGCCGCCGCGCTGGCATGGATGTTCGCTGAGTGGTTCTCCAACGGTAAACCGAGTGTCCTCGGCATCGCGTCGGGCGCAGTGGCCGGCTTGGTGGCGATTACGCCGGCATCGGGCTTCGTCGGCCCAACCCCGGCGGTGATCATCGGACTCGTTGCCGGAGTCGGCTGCTTCTTTGCTGCTACCTCACTGAAGAAAGTCCTTGGCTATGACGATTCCTTGGACGCCTTCGGTGTGCACGGCATCGGCGGCATCATCGGTGCTCTGCTGACGGGCGTCTTCGCCAGCAAGGAGATCAGCGGTGTGGACGGTTCCGTCATCACCCAGTTGTGGGGCATCGGAACCACAGTGATTTATGGCTTTGTCGTCAGCTTCATTCTGTTGAAGGCAATCGACATGACCATCGGACTGCGTGTCACCGAAGAACAGGAGCGCGAAGGTCTGGATATTTCTCTGCACGGGGAAAAGATCGAGTAATCCTTCGACGAAGGTCCGGTGGCGCCCGTGCGCGCCACCGGACAGCCGGGATGTCGCACGCCATTTTGATACCGTTTTTATATTTTGCAATATATAAATAAATTATCTAAGTTACGAGGGATGAAACTATGGTGAAGAAGCGTCCGCAAATGATTGCTACGGCAGTCCTGTTGAGTGTTGCGGTGTGCGGTGCGGTTTCAGCGGAGGATGAGTCCGCAAAACCCGCGGCACCGACCGGGCCGGGACTCCCCGATGTGCTGAGCGCCTCTGGGCTCACCGCGACAGGTTTTGTGGCCGCCTCCTACTACCATTCGAATGGCTACAGCAGCGATCATCAATTCGACAACAAGCATGACACTTTTCAGCTCGACGAGGCCGGTCTTACTCTCGCCTACCAACCAAAGGAAGGATTTGGCGCTTTGGTGGATGTCCGCGCCGGCGAGGACATGAAAGTCTTGAATGCCGCGGAAGGGAACAATCCAAATATCTTAGACGTCGTTCAGGGATTTTTGCAGTACGTCGGAGGACCCATCACCGTCATCGCCGGAAAATACGTGACCTTGGCCGGCGCCGAGGTGATTGCGCCCACGGGCAACACGAATTTCTCCCGCTCGTTTCTGTTCTACGCAGAACCCCTGACCCATACAGGTGTTCGAGCCTCTTACGCAGTGACCGACACCTTAAGTATCGTCGCAGGTGTCAACAACGGATGGAATTATTCGTCCTTGACGACCTCGGGCGCCAAAACTGCGGAAGTGGGCCTGTCCTGGGCTCCCGCCAAGGTATTCGCCCTCACCGCACAGGCTTATGTGGGCAAGGATCCGACTTTCGATGCGCAACGCACTTTGCTTGATGCAGTGGCGACTTACAATGCAACTGACGCACTCAGCTTCATTGTGAGTTTCGATTGGGGCAAGCAGGAGCAGCACACCAGCGGTGATCCCGATCTCGAGTGGAACGGCGCTGCCTTGTACACAAATTACGCACTGAGCGATCAATGGCGCGTGTCATTGCGGCTCGAGTACCTAGATGACAAGAATGGGTTCATCACCGGTGCAGGTGTCGCGCAAACATTGAAGGAAGGCACGATTACCTTTGGCTTTGATCCTGTGAAGAACTTCGAACTGCGCATCGAGGCCCGCTACGACAAGTCCACCGAACCCACTTTCGTCCGGAATATCTCCGAAGACCAGGACGTCAACCCGTTCGCCGACAGTCAGACCGGTTTCGCACTGCAGGGCGTGTACAAGTTCTAATAAGGCCTCTCGAGTCAAGGAGGGGGATTCTCGCGGAGGTGCGCTACTTTGATAGCGGTTTACCTGCGGCGATGCGTTGATATACTAGACCAATGCAAGCACCCTTGCCGATGAGCGCTACCCAGCGAGCGCATCCCGCCGCTCCCGCATGGGCGCGCGATTGCGCCGATCGCAGAGTTGGCGGTCGTCATCGCCTAGTACTTTTCCATCCGACGTCGCACCAGCCACAATACAAGCGCCAGCAGTGAACCTGCGGGCAACAAATGAAATCTTAACGCTGCAGGCAGTCTCGCCAAATTCAGGAGCATTCGTGAACCGATGTACAACGCCGATCGCGATCTTGATTATTTCCGCGACCGCCAACATGGCAAGCATGCCGGCGCGCGCGGCCGGTGAGGCGGATAGCAAGCCGTCGGATCCCGTCAAGGTGCTGGTAGGGCGCCTCGACCTTGAGAAATATAAGGCGACGATTAAAGGACTGACGCGCTTCGGCGATCGACGCCAGGGCACGGATCGAAACCGCGAAGCCCTGGATTGGATCGAGGCTCAGCTGAAAAGCTATGGTTGCTCGAACGTTTCGCGGCTTAAGTACACCTATTCGCCGAGCGATGCACCCCGCCCCAGCGGGCCACCCGTCGCACGCAATCCAGATTTGTCCGTCGGTGGCGCTCGCTATCGTGGGGTGCGGGTCCAGACCGGGGTCAATGCAGACCCCCAGCTGCAAGCCGATGAGACACTTCGTGCCCTCAATTCACAGCCTACCGCGCCCGGCGTGCGCGAAGAGGTCTATTGCACCAAGATCGGCACCGCGCACCCGCAGGAAATGTACATCATCGGCGCCCACATGGACGGCCATGGATGGGGCGAGGCCGCCAATGACGACGGTTCGGGCACCGCCTTGATCATGGAAGTGGCGCGCGTCCTAAACACACCGGATGTCAAGACCGAGCGGTCAATCCGTTTTGCGCTTTGGAATAATGAAGAGACCGGCCTCAATGGCGCCTGGGCCTATGTGCAGCAACGCGCAGCACTTCAAGGCAAGGAGGAACCGGCGGGTTCGGGACGCTATCCCGAGCCGAAATGGCTGGGGATGATCCAGCACGACATGATGCTTTTCGATCATGGCATGCCGCATCCCGACGGCAGCATGTCCAAAGCGCAGCGGCCGGAAGCGGACGTAAACATCGAATTTCAGCAAGTGGCCAAGGCAGCCGACGGCGCGCAGAAGTTGGCGTGGGCGTTTTATTCGGCGAATGAGGCCTACGCCACCGACTATCCGGCGAGCGTAGGTCCGCACATGACCAATACGGACAGCACGCCCTTTATGGATCTGGTGCCGGCCATCAGCCTGCGCGAGAACGAACGCGGCCGGGAAATTGGCGCCGGTTGGGACCCTCAGTGGCATCAACCCTCGGATGTGTTTGCCACGTACAGCGACGCTGATTTTCGGCTCGGCCTGAACGCCGCGCAAACCACCCTGGGTGCCATAGGCCGGTTAAGCGGCGCGGCACTCTCGCCCTGAGGCAAAGCCCTACGGCAAGTGCCTCTGAGTGCTTCGTAGGGAAATTGGCGGCTTGTCGTGCGATCGCCGCCAGGCGCGGCGCAACTGCCGCGCGGAGGCAAACCCTGTGCGTTCCGCGACTCTCTCCATATCCAATCGGCTGCTCTTGAGCAGTTGCTCTGCGAGCGCCAAACGCAAGCTATTGACGTATGCAGTCAAGCTCACCCCCGCATGCTCATTGAACAACCGTGATAAATGGCGTGGGCTGGTGCTGGCAATTTTGGCCACACGTGTGAGCGTCCATTCGGACGCGGGATCCGCGAGCATGGCATCTTGCACCCGGTGCACCGCCGGATGCAGGTGATTGCGCCCTGCCAGCCAGGGCGAGATCTGCGGGTCGGCGCCCTCGCGCCTCATGTACATGACAAGATGGCGCGCAATGGCGAGTGCGCAGGCATGTCCCGCCAGAGCGCTCACCATGTGCAACATCAGGTCCATGCCCGCGGTGACGCCTGCACTCGTATATCGCTCACCATCAATGACGAACAAGCGGTTGTCCAAGACCTTGGCCAAGGGTGCCAATGCCACCAGTTCGTGGTATTCGCCGTGATGCGTGGTGCATGAATACCCGTCAAGCAGGCCTGCCCTGGCCGCGAGCAGCGCCCCGGAGCAAATCGTAACGAGGGTGTGTCCGGAGCGAACATTAGCCCTGAGCCAGTTGACGATTGCACGCTCGTCCTGGCGTGCCGCTGCCTGGCCTGGATCCTCCGCAAAGGCAATTCTGTGAGCTGACCCCGGGACGATGATCATGGCGTTGTCTGGCAAGGCATGGGGCAGCGGTGCAACGTCGGCCAGTGGAATGCCGATAGATGACATTATCTTGCCAGTGGAGGCGGCATAGTGAACATCGAAATGAATGGCCTGCTGCTCCGCGTTTGCTCTGCGCAACACTTCCATGGGGCCGGCGATATCCAGCAACAGCACGCGTTCCGGCAATAGGGTCCATACCTCGATGACACGAGGCGCCGGAGTGGTCACGCGGCCTGCCGCCCTGTGTCCTTCGCCGTTTGATCAATGTCGGCCAGGCATTGCTCCGCAGTCAGCACTCGCGCGAAGCGACCGTCGAGTACGAGCTCGGTGCGCGCCTTGATCTCCGCTGCCGACCATTGTCGTCGCATTTTATCCGTCATGGCAAACGTCAAAGTCGCCTCGCTCACGAAGTCGACACTGTAACCGCAATCTGAGGCATGGCGCGTTGTGGTCTCGCAACACTGCTCGGTGCGGACACCGGCGACGATGAGGCGCCGAATGCCGCGCGCGGTCAGCCACACCGACAGGCCGCTACCCACCAGCGCGCTATGCCGATGCTTGTGAAATACCACGTCCGGTGCAATCGACAAGGCCGCAAGCGTCCTGACGTACCCCGAATCCAGCGAAAACACCCCAACGTCCTCCACATGGAAAATCTGTACGACGGGAATATGCCGGGACTTGGCGCCATCGACGAGAAATTGCAGCCGGTTGAAAAATGGCTCGGTCTCCGAAGCGTTCCAATAGGGGCGGTGTTCGAAGGATTGCTGGGCATCGATGACGAGCAGAGCAGCATCATGGGTGGACATATAGAGCCTCAGTGATGGTGAAAATTCTACGCCATCCTGCTCCGTAAATCCTGCTCTTGAAATACCACTCTGAGACACGTGCCGGACATAAAGCGCCATCCAGTCAGGCACGCTCGAAACGAGCCACAGTTTCGACATGTTCGGTGAACGGCATCAGATTGAAGGCGGCGAGCGCCGTCAGACGTAGCCCACGCTGCGACGTGAGCCGCGCCGTGTCATTGATGAAGGACTCAAGCGCACAGCTCACGTACAGGAGTCGCTCGGGTGGATGCTGACTGAGATACTGCGTCAGCTCCGAATCCAAGCCCTTGCGAGGGGGGTCCGCGATGACTACCTGCGCGCCCGTCGCGGCCGGCCGCGCCGCACCCGCCGGACCCGGCACGATGGTAATTTTCGCCCGAGTCGGGGGGTCGAGAGCGTCGAGTCCCAGCTCAAGGCCGTGAAGCGAGGCCGAGCTGACTTCGTTCATTTTAATCTCACTGACCTGATCCAATACCGACAATCCGATCGCGCCCACCCCGGCGTAGAACTCGGTAACTCGCGCACCCTCCGGTATCTGCGCTCGCACGTGCTCAATGATTCGCTCGGCAATGTCGAGGTTATTCTGCCCGAAGGCACCCGGCGGATAGTGAACCGCGGCCCCCCCGAAATGCTCCACTACGCTCTCAGGTCCGCACCAGTGTAGAAATTCAGGGCCTAGGATGGTGTTGGTGTGCGCAAAATTGAAGTTGAGCCATAGACTGTGCAGCGCTGACCCAAGGCGCTCCCGAATCAAATCCAAGCTTGCGGCCAAAGGCTCCGCAGTGCGGCTGTTCGCGACCAGCACAACCTGTGCCGTTTGCGAGCGACGCTCCACCACCACCTGCAGGTAGCGCGCTACGCCTAAGTGAGCGGCGTCCGAGTAGCTGGTGACCCGACAGTCAACCAAGGCACGCCGCACGATCGACGCAACGCGGTTGATCAGAGGATGCTGCACGATACAATTCGGAATGTGAACCACGCGGTGGGTGCCAATCTCGAACAGCCCGATCTTGGGTGAGTTGAGCCGGCCGCGAATGGCGAGGCGCGCGCGCATCCGAAAGCCGGCAGTCTTTCCAGAGACCACCGTGATCTCGGGCAGGCCGTGGGTACGCGTCAACTCCGCGAGCGCATCGTGGGCGGCGCAGGCGATGCCGAACTCACCGAAGCGCGGGCAGCCGGGGCACGGTGGCCGATGCGGGCAGACAGTTTCCAGTTGTGGCGGCATTGCCGCCAACGTAGCAGAGAACTCGCGAACCCGATATCCGACGGGCAGCGCCAAGAGCAACGCGGCCATTTACTGTTCGAGCGATGACCACTCCCCTGGGTTCGGTAGGCGCGCTATCATGCACAGGCACTAGCCCGATACGGTCATCGTCAAATTGTCCTACTTTCCGCCCGGCAACCATGAGACCTTCTGCGAAGGGGTTGCATTCTTGCAAGCAGCCTCGCGGTGGACAGGTTGACTGACCTGCGATTGCCGCAGGCTTTTACCGCCGCCCATCGGGTCGTGGATCACGAAATCGATGAGTATGCGCATGTCAACAACACCGTGTATTTGCAATGGTTGGACCGAATAGCGTGGGCGCATTCTGCGAAGCTCGGCATGCCGCTCGAGCGCTGTCTTGCACTGCGTCGCGGCATGGCGATCCGCCATACCCGGGTCGACTATCTCGAGGCCGCGGTTGTCGCGGACGCCCTGCTGATTGCAACGTGGATAATCGCCAGCGACGGCCGCCTACGGTGCAGCCGACGCTTTGAAATCTTGCGCGTCGCCGACGGCAAACGCGTTCTTGACGCGGAGATAGATTTCTTCTGCCTGAATTTAGACACTGGAAAGCCCTGCCGATTTCCCCCCGCGTTTGTCGAATACTACGCCGTGCTTCCGCAAGTCGCTGCCGCCTATGAGGCTTTGCCCAGCGCCCTGCGCCATGTCGGATATGGGCGCGGCGTCAGGGAGTAGCATTCGGCTCAGGGTGCGATGCGCCCAGCGTTCAGGGCCGCTCCCTGGATGGTACCGCTCACCGAAGCGATGGCATTGATGTTCGAATCATTCCAGCGGATGGCGAGGCTGCCGAGGGACTGGCCACCGCCTTTCAGGGTGACTTGCGCCGTAATGATGTTGCTGGTTTGATCCCACGATACCGTGCCGGAGACGGCGACATCCTGTGTGAAGCGGACGGCCTTCAGGTTGAAGTCATAGCCTACATCCGTCGCGTAGTAGGTGAATGTGCCGCCGCGCAGTCCGCTGCCGGTGTAGTTATAGGTTACGTAGTAGCGAGCGATAATGTCACCCACCGCTTCCAGTCCCGCGGCGGCGATGCGCCGCTGCGCTTCCGTGGCCTTGTTGCCCGTGCGCGCGGTGAGCGGGCTTAAGTCGCCGGCATTGGTCCCGAATTTCGGCACCGTGCGAACCGGGCGCACATTCTGCACGCAACTGGTGTTTCCTGGCGCGAGATTCTTGACGAAGCGCTGGACGATGCCGAGGGTGCAGCCGATGAAGTCCCCGTCCGCCACCACATGCCCCAGATTAGGCACCACGACATGAACGGCGTTGGGAAACTGCTCGGCAGTCTCGTTGGCGTCGATCACAGAGGTGATGGAATCCAGGTCGCCCGATAACACCAGCGTAGGCACATTCGGAAAGCGAGCACTCGGCGGCAATGGTGCGCCCGGAGATCCGGGGCTCAAACTTTTCGCAGGCACCGGCCACGGCAGACAGGAATCGAGCGGCGTGATGTAAACCTGGGAATCGAGGCCCTCGTCGACAGTGAATGGCGCAAACAGGTCGGGGCGATGGATACGCGCGTCTTGCAGCGCGTTGGCATACTGACGATTGCGCTGAGCGCGCGGCGCAGTGAGGTCATATAGCATGGGATAGTCCGTGCAGGTCACGGCCTCGGCCAGGCCGTAACTGTAATCGATCGGATCGTCCGTGCTCGCCGTGTTGACCTCGGACACCAAACGCAGCAGCGGCAATGAATCCTTGGAATCGAGCCATGCTCGAGCAGCAGCATCCAGATCCCGATAGATGGGCGGGCCGAACCCGGCGGAATCAACAAGGTATATCAGCGCGCTTATGTCGAGCGTCGTCGGCTGCGGGTCGCCGTTGCCGTCCGGCGCACTGCCCTTGATCGGATGCTGGCGCAGATCATTGACGACCTGTCGCAAGCGAGTGGTCGCGGCGCCACCGAGGGCACTGCAGCTGGGCGAGCGGCCGCAGCTTAAGTCAATTCCCGACCATGCCGCAGCCCAATCCGTTGCAAACCATGGATCCGGCGCGCGGACCGGGTAGGCACTATCCAAAATGATGCTACGCAAGCGATCCGGGTACAGACCGGCGAGCACTTGGCCGACGAAAGTCCCATAACTGTCGCCGTAAAAATCCGCGTCATCAACGTCGAGCGCGTCCATCACGGCAACAATGTCGTTCACCGCGTAGTCCGTGCCATAGAACCAGGCTTTGTTTCCCAGCTGGGCGGCGCAGGCGGCAACGGCATCGAGGTCTGCGGAGCCTGTTTGCAGATCAGGGCAATCGATGGGATCAGACAGGCCGGTGCCGCGCTTGTCGACGATGAGCACATCGCGCCGGTCGCGCAGCGCATCGAACAAGCTCAAGTAGTAATCACGCGTGCCCGTCGAGGAATAACCGGGTCCGCCTTCCTGCGGCAGTATCGTACCGAGGCGTGCCCTGGTGAGATCGGTCCGTGGGTAGTACTCGAACCCGACGGTGATTTTCCCCTTCACCACTCCGCTGGGATCAAACGGCCGTTCAATGGCGCCGCAATACCCCGTGTAATCGGTATTGCAGAGGGTAAGGGTCAATGAGCCGACTTTGATAGTATTGGGTACGGCGCTCGCGCTGCCGGCCAGCCACAATACCGTACACCCCAAGGCGGCGGCAATATTGGAGCTCCAAGGATTTGGTGATCCCATGCGCTTCTCCCCTGTTGTTTTAACCCGAGCCTAGCACGCCTATGGTTTTCTTCGCACCCTACGCAATATGCCGCCTTGGCGGTAAGAATTGATATATGTTCAATCGGCACCAAGGAGCATCCAAATGAGGCGATTCATTATCCTATTGGGCGGCATGTCACTGATCTTCTCCGCAGCGCTGCTCGGACAGGACGCCATGCAGTACGGAGTCCGTCATCTAAAAGTGCTCGCAGAGGATGACAGAGTGCGGGTGTTGGAATATTCACCCAAGAGAGGAGATAAGACTCCTATGCACTCGCATCCATCGTCGGTGGTGTATGTACTCAGAGGGGGCCGAATAAAAACTACCCTGCCCGACGGCAGCGCCACGATATCTGAGCTGAAGACCGGCGAGACCATGTTGCGTGCGCCGGTCACGCATGCCGATGAAGCACTCGATGAGATCGATTCGATCTTGATAGAGCTTAAGAAGTGATTGCGCTAGTATTCTCAAGCCGACCACGTCCGTTTGGAGAAGAAGAATGAATGCAACGGTGGCCCTGGAGTCCGGACGGCAAACAGAGAACCGCTTTTTTTATATGTCGATGGCCGCTGCCTTTGTCCTTGTGGCGTTCGGCGGGTTCAGTCCGACCTATTGGGCGCCGGTCGTTGCGGGCAAGTTTCACGCCCCATACATTATCCACATCCATGGAATGTTGATGTTTGCCTGGACATGCTTCTTTTTTGTCCAGACGGCGCTGGTCGCGACGGGACGCATAATGGACCACCGCGCCTGGGGCTTGGCCGGCATTTCCCTCTTCAGCGTTCTGGCCGTTTCCATTTTGGTGGGTGAACAGGCCGTCCTGGCGCGCGGCGAGGCACTCGGATTCGGCGACGCGGCGCGCCGCTTCGCGGCCGTGACACTATGCGCATGGCCCTTATTGGTCACCCTATTCGCTCTGGCAATCATCAACATACGGCAGCCCCAGGTTCACAAGCGGCTGATGATGCTATTGATGACGGGGATGATGACACCTGCGATCGCGCGCGTGTTTATCACTTTGTTCGCCGCCGGCGCGCCACCTGGGCCGCCACCGCCCTTAGTCTCCCTGCCTCCAGCGCTGGTCGCAGACCTACTCCTCGTCGCCGCGATGGTTCACGACTGGCGTAATCGCGGCAAACCGCATTCTGTTTACGTGATTGGCGGCACGGCGTTGTTGTTACAGCAGGTGCTTACCGTGCCATTTGCCGCTACGAAGACCTGGATGAGCCTCGCCAAGGCCTTCCAAGGACTGGCGGGATAGCACATGCTCTGAGGTCACAAATGATTGCAAGGCGGCGCCACATATATCATGCTGTGATATGCACACGATCTCCACGGCAAAGCAATGAATGACGTTGCTCAATGGCGCAAGGTTGAACGAGAGCGCCTGATTGCGGCACGGCTTGCCCTCTCCGTCGAATATCGCACCGCCCAGGCGTCTGCAATAGCGGCGCAATTGAGCCGAGCGATTGCCCTCGATGCTAAAACGATCATCAGCGTGTACTGGCCGATACGCGCCGAGCCGGACTTGCGGCCGTGGATGCGGAGCATGTTTGAGCGAGGGGCACGGATCGCGCTGCCGGTCGCCGTGGCATTGCGTCAGCCGCTTCTGTTCCGCTAGTGGCGCCCTGACGCACCTCTTGCGCGCGGACTGTGGAAGATCCCCTATCCGGCGGATGGAGCCGAGGTGGTCCCGACCGTCTTGCTTGCTCCGGTGATTGGTTTCGACACGGAGTGCTTTCGGCTTGGCTACGGGGGCGGTTTCTTCGATCGGACGCTGGCAGGGATGTCCGGCAAACGACTTGTAATTGGCGTTGGTTTCCCGAGCGCATCGATCCCAAGCATTTTTCCCCAGCCGCATGACATACCCATGGATTGGATCGCCACCGGGGCAAAGACACTGAACCGTGGAGAGGGGAGCGCCTCGACCTAACCCAAGCCGGGTTTCAGTGGAGGCACTACGAAGCGGCCTTGGAGCGAGCGCAACTCATCGCGATGCCACTCAGCGAGAGCCTCAAGCGCGCGGTTCCCTTTTGAGGTTAGAGTCAAAAACACAACGCGCCGGTCCTCGTTGCTTGTTTGCCGCTTGAGGAGACCCAGTTTCTCGCATCGCGTTGAGAGCGCAACAACACCGTGATGTTTCGCCTGAAGGCGTTCCGCAAGCTGGCCAATCGTTGCCCGACTCCGTTGGGGATATCCCTTGATCTGCAGCAACAACTGATACTGCAATGGAGTCAGTCCATGACGTCGGGTCACCTGCTCGCTATAACGCAGAAAACGGCGCAGTTCGTAGCGGAAATCCGCGAGCGATTGATACTCATGCAGAGTCATACGCTTATTTCGAGATGCTGACGCCATGCGTTCATCGTATCAAAGGTGCGTAACTTCAGTCATTCTCCGTCTTAGTATCATTGCGTGATATATTTGTGACACCGGCTGAATGATGGGTCATCTATTCCTTCGCTTCGCGGCTGAGCGACACATGGGAGATCTGTTCGGTAATTGTGTGATCCGTAAATCTATAGTGGCTGCGCCCGCTGGAAGGCCTTTCGAACGATGAGCACTAGACATCAAATACGCGAGTACGCCTCTCCCGCCTGTTTCCTTCACGAATTCGAGGAGACAGACCAATCTATGTCCACGCTCCATATTAAAACCAAGCGGATCTATGCGAAACCGGTATCCAAAGACGGCCATCGTGTGTTGGTGGACCGCCTGTGGCCGCGCGGCGTATCGCGCGAACGCGCCAAGCTTGACGAGTGGCTGAAGGAGATGGCGCCGAGCGCCGAGCTGCGCCAGTGGTTTGGGCACGATCCCCTGCGTTGGCAGGAGTTTAGGACACGCTATCGCGTCGAATTGCTCGAGCATCGCAAGGAACTCTCGCAATTGGCGGAACACGCCGCACTGCAATGCGTAACATTGCTGTATGCAGCGCGCGACCCGCAAATTAACCATGCGGTGCTGATCGAGGAAGCGATCATTAAGGGTCTTAAGTGATGATGCACTATTGGGCCGCGGTACCGCATGCCGCGGCGCGCCCAAGCAACAGCGTACGCTCGCGCCCATTCTGCGCAAGCCCGGCGGCGCGCGCAAACTCTGTGCGTGCTTCCTCGAAACGCCCCAGCTTCTCCAGTAAATCGGCACGTACGCTCGGCAGCAGGTGGTACGCCTTGAGCCGCTGGTCCTGATTCAGAGCGTCCACGAGCTCCAATGCGGCCGCGGACCCAAATGCCATCGACACCGCCACGGCGCGGTTCAATTCCACCACCGGCGACGGCTGCAGCTGCGCAAGCGCATCGTATAGGGCAACAATTCGCGCCCAGTCGGTTTCCTCGGGCATTTTCGCCCCGGCATGACAGGCGGCGATGGCTGCTTGCAATGAGTAGGGTCCCAATGCCCCACCGAGACCTTCGGCGCGCTGGAGCGCAGCAAGCCCGCGCCGGATTAGAAGTTGATTCCATTTTCCGCGATTCTGTGCCGGCAGCAGGATGGGTTGACCGGCCGCATCGACGCGCGCGCCGATGCGCGATGCCTGGATTTCCATGAGGGCCACGAGGCCGTGCACCTCCGCCTCTGTCGGCGCCAGCTCAGCCAAAATGCGCCCTAATCGCAGAGCTTCGTCGCAAAGCGCGGGACGCATCCAATCCTCTCCGGCGGTCGCGGCATACCCTTCGTTGAAGATGAGATAAATCACCTCAAGCACTGAGGACAGTCGCTCCGCACGCTCTTCCGAGCACGGCACTTCGAATGGAATGTGCGCTTCCGCCAGGGTCCGTTTGGCGCGAACGATGCGCTGTCCAATAGTGGGCTCGGGAACCAGAAAGGCGCGTGCAATTTCTGTGGTGCTAAGCCCTGCCAGCAACCGTAAGGTCAGCGCGGTGCGCGCCTCGGTGGAGAGTACCGGGTGGCAGGCTATGAAGGTGAGCCGCAGCAGATCATCGCCGATGTCA
This sequence comes from Gammaproteobacteria bacterium, assembly GCA_040002315.1. GTDB lineage: Bacteria > Pseudomonadota > Gammaproteobacteria > Steroidobacterales > Steroidobacteraceae > Bog-1198. The sequence goes on along the minus strand of JBDUEQ010000089.1, from coordinate 8,572 downwards.
TCGTCGGCCGCGTGTTCAGGGTCCTCCGGCTTCGCGCCAAGGAGCCGCGTGTCGTTTAGGATCGCCTCCTGATTTCGATCGAGCAGCTTGCGGCGCCGCAGTTCATCGATCGCGCGGTTTTTGGCCGTCGCCATCAGCCAGGCGCCGGGATTGTCCGGTGTGCCGATTTGCGGCCATTGTTCAAGCGCCGTCACCAACGCATCTTGCGCCAATTCTTCGGCGAGCCCGACATTGCGCAACATGCGTGCGAGTTTGGCGATGATTTTGGCCGATTCCATGCGCCACGCAGCCTCGACCGTCTTATGAGTGGGGGATTCAGTCACGAAAAGCAGGGACCCAACTCTCGTACTTCGACCGTCGCCCAGCTCGCCGCAGGGCATTCTATGGCGACGGCAATGGCTTGTTCCCGAGTCTCGCACGTCAATATAAAAAAACCTCCAATCATCTCCCTGGCTTCCGCAAACGGACCATCGACCACGGTCGATTGATTGCCCTGTACTCGCACGCGCGCGCCCTGGGTGTCCGTCTTGAGGGACTGGGCGGTGGTCAGCAGTCCACGAGATCTCAGGTCCTCGCTGAACCGCAGCATGAGGTCGTACAGCGCCCGCCCCTCTGCTTCGGTCCGATTCTGCCGTTGTCCTGCGGGCTCGGCAATTAATAGTGCATAGGCCATGACTGCTTCCTGGTGTAGGGACGCTCAAGTTGATTATGACGAATGTGCGCGACTGACTTCAGTGTTTGGGCAACTTATTGATTTCTTCACGTTGGCGATCGCCCTGCGCTCGCAGCTCCGGCGTGAGCTCGGCACCGAAATCCTCAGCCTCAAAGAGCGGCCGTATCTCAACCACGGACTCGCCGGGAAAAGGATTAGGACTGCGCTTTAGCCACTCCACCGCCTCGTCAATGGATTTGACCTGCCACAACCAGAATCCGGCGACGAGTTCCTTGGTCTCCGTGAAGGGTCCATCAAGCACCCTGCGCTGGGTGCCGGAGAACTGCACCCGCTTGCCGCGTGAGCTGGGCTTCAGGCCCTCCCCCGCAAGCATGACGCCGGCCTTCACGAGCTCCTCATTAAATTGTCCCATTGCGGCCAAGAGTGCCTCACTTGGCATTACACCCGCCTCACTATCCGCGGTCGCTTTAACCAACACTATGACTTTCATAAGTACGCGCCTTCTAAAACAATTACTTACAGACTAAAGTGGATCTATATTCTCGGCAAGAAATGACCATCTACATGTGACGACGAACGAGTATTGATAGTTTCGACAAGGCGCGTAGTCCATTTCGTACCGCATTTAGGTTCCCTTGATTTCCATGCCAGTACTTTCGACAGCAAAATCACGGGCCTTTGCCGGTCAATAGACCCAGGAGCGCATTCAAAATGCCCCGTTTCATGCGAACAGAGCGCCCTTTATATTCCCCCGACGGCCACCCAAATGGGACCAGCTGAGGCCGGGTCGAATGCCTCCACCCTGATGCGGTAAATCGACGCCGACCGGCGCCGAGCTAAGAAGCAGCGGCGGGACGTTACAAGGGGATATTCCGCAGGTTACGGATGTCCTCTGCGATTTCCCCGAGAATATCGCGGACAAAGTACCGGCATACATGGACGACCTCGTTTTTCCAAGGGCGTTCTCTGATTCGGAATCGCAGGTTGAGATTGCAGCCATACATTCGGCCTCTCTGTGCGACGCGTTGCCGCGGGCTCCGATGGAATATGCTTGGTTGACGCCTCATCACTTTTTCGGTGTTGAAGTCCTCTGCCGGTATCAGGTTGAGTCAACTCTGGTCTTTACCTGTGAGCCACCCCTTGATTTCGATGCCAATAGTGCCGCTAAGAAATGCCGAGAATCCTAGTGTTACTCAGTTAACGCATTGATCGAAGCGCATATTGTGTCATCAAAACTGCGAGCAACCTTTCGTTAAGAATCAAGCAACTCCTTGCACTGTTCTTGGGTCCCACGACACGTCGGACGTGCTATTTTTCAGGGCGAATTTCGATGTCTTCTGGGGCAACAGAAAGCGGCATTGAATCAATAGCTTGGGCACGCAAGACTTCTGCTGCCCGGAGAAAATAGCTAATTGTTTCCGGCACTATTGGCAAGGAAATCAAGCCTACCCCATAAATCATGATCCCCCGCAGCCGGTCTGGTCGACTCTCGGTATACTTGAGCATAAATAAAGCATGCTGCGCGTTAATCGCCGTCGTTTGACCATTCTATGTGCGATGTCGTGTGTCCCGCTCGGCCGCGGCTACGCGCAATCGCACATGGCACCGGCTGCCGAACCTCTTTCAGCACCCATTATCTCCGAGTCACTCTCGCAGGCGTTGGGTGAATTTATAGCGCTCACGCATCTCCAACTCGTCTACGTCTCGCGACTGGCCCTCGGTAAAACCTCTCAACCCGTGCCCGCGGGGCCACCCGCTGCAGAGAGTCTCTCTCAGCTATTGCAAGGCACGGGATTGCTTGCCGTATTCCTTAACGATCATACGGTCGAGCTGCTAGAGCGGCCTCGAGAGCAGCGCGACTCAGAGGTCGATGCGGCAGCGCTCCAGGAAGTCGTGGTCACGGCCAACAAGCGCAGCGAGATCTTAAGAACCGTGCCTATGAGCATTAGCGTGTTCTCATCGGCGGATATGGAAATAGCGGGAATCAAGGACATCGGCGGAATCAGCGCTGCGACCACTGGCGTCGACTACGATTTCTCCTCGCAATACGGTCCCGGGATTCTCACCAATTTCGCCATCCGCGGGATCAGTTCGAATATAGGTGATGCAACCACCGGAATCTATATTGACGACACTCCGATTCAATCTGGACATACATCGCTCGGAAATGCCTTTCCACTGGCTTTCGATATGGAACGAGTGGAGGTGCTGCGCGGCCCGCAGGGAGTGCTTTTCGGCCGCAGCGCAGAGGGTGGCGCAATCCGATTTATTACGAACGAGGCAAGCACTACGTCGACCAGCCTCTTGACTCACTCCGAGATCGCCTTGACCGATGACGGCGGCACGAGTGATGAGCTGGGCGCTGCGCTCGGCGGCCCGCTTATCGACGGTGAGCTTGGGGCGCGCGTGAGCGCGTGGTATCGGATCGACGGCGGCTATGTGAATCGCGACGACCCATTTACCGGCACTATCGTCGAATCTAATGCCAATCATTCCGACAGTGAGGCACTTAAGATAGGTTTGGCATATGAACCCAGCGATACGCTGCGTATCGTGCCATCGTTAAGCTACCAATCCGTGAAGCTGCACGACTCACCCGTGTTTTACGTCGGCGCATCCCAGGCGCAGGCTGGCCGCCTCGACAGTGGCAAGTTGCTCCGTCAGCCGTCCGTGGACAGCTTCACCCTGGGTTCCGTCCAGTTCACGCAGGCGCTTTCGGGCGCTGATCTGACGGCCATCACTTCTTATTTCGATCGCGCGGCACGGACGACAGTGGATTCGACCAATGCCGCCGGCGTCGATTTCTACGGCGGGTTTGGCAACCCGTTGGGTCCCGCATTCCCGACCTCCTATGCGCAGGCCGTCCCGACCTTGCTGCGCCTGCACCAGATTCAGCTGTCCGAAGAGGTGCGGCTGGCCTCACCCCACCCTGCGGCGCGGCTCACCTGGATGGGCGGTCTATTTGTGTCGAAGTGGCACCAAGATTCGTTCCAAGATACCTTTGCTATCGCCGCACCGACGGTCGCAGGCATTCTGGAAAGTATCGAGGCGCATTACACTGAGATCTCGGCGTTCGGTCAGATTCGCTGGTTATTCACCGACGCGATCAGTCTGGGCACCGGGGTGCGCGTTGGACAAAACAACAGCGGAGGCACCGATCGCGATAGGGGTATTGCCAACCCCGAAGCAATCCCAATCACTCAGACTCGCGGTCATGAAACATTGCCTGCCACGCCGCGCTTTGACCTGTCTTATCAGCCAAATTCGCTCAGCTTTTTCTACGCGGCAATTACCAAAGGATTTCGTACCGGTGGCTCCAACGGAACATTACATGTCAGATGCACCGGCTCTGCGGACCCGGCCAGCTTCGCACCCGATGAGGTATGGAGTTATGAACTAGGCTCAAAGAGTCAGCTATTCGATCATCGAGTCCAACTCAATGCCAGCATCTATGACATTCATTGGAACAACATCCAAGAGACCGTCGATGACGCGTGCGGCAACGAATATATCACGAATTCTGGGGCGGCCAGAAGTCGCGGATTTGATCTCGACGTAGACGCTGCCGTGGCTAACCGGTTACGTGTCTCGCTAGCCATTGGCCTAGTAGATGTTCGGTACACCCGTACCGTCACCAATGCCAATAGCCAAGTCGTCGTCGATCAAGGGACCGTGGTCGGTGGCGTTCCCTCGGTCCCCGCGCCATGGAGCGGCATCGTGAGCGCTCGCTACGACTGGCCATTCGGCGCATGGACTACCTACTTGCGCGCCGAAAACATCGCGCATAGCCACAATACGGGGCCTTTCTCCGAACACGACCCCAAGAGCATTAACCCCTCTCCACGCGCGCGTGCCGACCCCGCCACCAATATTGTCAACATGCAATTAGGCCTGCATCGATCGTGTATGGACGTGCGGGTCTTTGTGAATAATGCCTTAAATGACCTTCCTTTATTGCGGGGAAATGCGGATGCGCCGGCATCCGCATTGGTCTATGCGCATACCGTCAGGCCGCGCACCGTCGGGATCAGCGGTACTTGCGTCTTCTGACGAGGATTCCGGCGAGTCTACGCAGTGAGCTTTTTTTTACAAATGACGATCTGAATTATGCAGCGCACTAATTCCCAATTCTGATCACGGTGATTCTGTAAATGGAAAGTAAAGTGAGAGTACCTGGGTGCGGTCCCCGGCGTTTTTCTTGCAAATGCCGGGCGGTCGTGGACTACCTGCAAGGTCGCCTGTTCGTCATGGCGAGCGCAGCAGCTCAAACAACGCACGAGCGAGGCTCTCAGCCGCCATATTTTTCGCGATCGTTGACGCTCACCCCCGGACGACGTGGCCTCTCGATCATCGCCTCAATCTTGTGATACCAACATACGCGTCGCGGTCACCTTGACATGTACGCCCGGAAGACTGCGCAGAAATGCAATGAACGCATCGGTATCGTCGGTGGCGAATACGCCGCTGATTTTCAAGTCTTGCAATGCCCGTGTGGTGATATCGAACGGCGTCGGTGCATAGCGATTGAATTCGCTCGTCACACGCACCAACGGCTCGTTGTTGAATTTAATCTGCCCATGCAGCCAGGCGGTAGTCCGTTCAACATCGGCAGCGACCGGCCGCGTTGGCCAGTCGCCTTCCGCGACGCGAAGTTGTTGTCCGGCGCCCAGCTGTAGGTAGCGCATCGTGAATTGGGTGTTCGACGTCAGCCCGACGTTGACACGTCCTTCGGCAACTGTCACGAGGGTCGCGACTTGCCCGAGTTGCACGTCGAATTTAGTGCCGATGGCAACCACCTGAGCAGACCCGGCGGAAACTCGAAAGGCCCGGCGCGCGTCGTGGGCAACCTCGAAGACCGCTTCTCCAGCCTCCAAGACGACAAGCCGTTCCTTGTTGCCGAATCGGACCGTGACGGCTGTATCGGTATTCAAATGTATCACCGAATGATCGGCAAGCTGATGGGTCTGCTGCTCACCGTGTTGGGATTGAAAGTGCAGGACGGTCGCATCCCCGGAGATCGAGGGCTGGGTGTTTGGCCAGTAGTGCCCCAGGTTCACCAAGCCGACACTCAACAGGGCCAGCGAGGCCGCCACGGCGATGGGTTGCCACCACGAGCGAATCTCTCGGCCGGCGGCCGGTGTAAGCGGCCACAGAGAAGGCATCCTGGTGTCTTCTTCGCCCCGAGCGAGCGTCACCAACTGTTCGCATGATTCTTCAGCGGGTTCGCAGGCGGCCCGAAGATTCTGAGCGAGGGCAGTTATAGCAAGGTACTCCTCCACATGCACCGGGGAAGTTTTGAGCCACGCTGTGAACTCGCGCCGCTGCTCCGTGTTGAGACCGGCGCGATTCTCGACGAACCAGTCGGCGGACTCCTCCGCGATCAGACCCCTCACTCGTTGCTCGTTCGTGCTCATAGATTCACCCGATCCGCACCATTCGACGTCGACAATGGACCAAGGCTTGACTCAAGTACTTTTTGACCATATGGGTCGAGATTCCGAGCTGTTGCGCGATTTCCTGGTAACTCTGATGATGCCAGTACTGCAGCACCACTGTAGCGCGGCATTTCGGGGACAGCTGGTCGAGCACTTCACGCAATCGTTCGACACGGTGTTCCTGATCCAGATCACCCGCGAAGGAAGGCAGCTCGGCCAGTTGCTCCTGTACGTCCGGGTTTTCAACATCGACCGCACGTTGTTCCTCGTACCCATGACGGACGTGTTCCTTGGCGAGATTACTCGCGACGGTAAAGAGATACGACTCCGGGTTCCTAATCGTCTCGATGTCCGGCACCCGCAGCATACGCAGGTACACCTCTTGAGCCAGATCCGCCGCATCCGGCTGCCGGCGCACGCGCCGAAATAGGAATGCCCGCAACACACCCCCATGTTCGGTGAACAGCCGTTCCACCAATTTCCGTTTCGTCTCGGCCATAGTCTCTCGGGCACGCAAAAACGCAAAACGTCGACTCTCGCCATCTAAGAGTCATTAACCGCGAATTCGGGTACCTAAAAAAATCACCCGATCGACTCGCCACCCCAAGAATGCGAAGCCTCTGTCGGTCCCAATCGTCACCGCTTGAGAGTCTCAAGTAACTCTGGTCATCGGAATAATTCCCTGAACCTCTTTCAAGGGCTCGGATTCCGCTTGCGAAGCGGTTCGGAGGTGCAGTGGACCGATCCCTTCAACGACGCACATCCGCTGCATACGGATATGTGAACTACGGTTAAGCGGTCTATTAAACAAAGGTACCCGAAATCCATGCTCCCCACTCTACTAGAGCGGTAGGTGCGATTTTAACGATAGTCGGCCTGAGATAGAACCGTATGACCAATGCGTCGAGCTTCACGGGCCAGTGATGCCTGGTCATAGTCAAAAAACCTGAAGAACCTAGAAAGGGGAAATTTCATGAAAATCACCATCCTGTCCGGTGTCATAGCCGCTGGAGCCGTCGCAGGTATTGCTTTGGCGACGCCTTCACTCGGAGTGCTCTACAATAATATCCTGTCGACCGGGGTCAAAAATGGCGACATCCATGCTCACGCCCACGTTGCGGTGCCTGGCACAGAAGAGGGGTTCCGCGCAGAGCTTGAGACCGACGGTCCCTCAAACTTCATCGTTCAGGACGTGATCTTCGGGCCTGCTGGTACCACCGGCTGGCACAAACACCCGGGAATCCTGCTGCTCAGCTTGACGGCGGATTCTGCGCCCGTCGACTGGTACGACGCGCATTGCAACAAGCGTGTGTATAACGCCGGAGACTCATGGACTGAAGGCAATTCGGTACACGACGTCGTCAACAGCAGTGCAATCAATGCCCACTTTGTGGTTACCTACGTTGTCGCAAAAGACCAGAATAAGCGCACTGACATACCTGCTGCGGACGTTCCGGCGTGCGCTGCTGGGTTGGGGCTGCAGTAGACGATCGGCTGCGAAAAGACCAAACGGGCTGAAGTACCTGTGGCTGAGTGGCTTAAGCCGCACTCCGCCCAACTTGCGGTGCAAATTGAGGCACGAGCGCCACAACGCTCGTGCCTCACCTTGATGTTGCATGAATGTCGATCGATGAGAATGCTCAACGGACGACTTTTATATCTGGCACCCTTTGCGGTTGCGGCGTTGAAGGATTGGGTCGGCGATGCCGGTATAGATGCGGAGTTCTTGTTTCGTGCGGTGTTGCCTGCCGGCACGATTGCCGAGAAGCCTGCCCACACGGTCGACAAATCGGGAAAGGCGCCGCCGCAAGGACTTTCGTTCCTTGCAGGCGGTCGCGAATACCCTGATTTTCCCGTCTTTTTCGCATGCGCCCGTTAGGATCTCGAAATTCCTATGGGGGCCTTTTCGCGTGCGACGCGCATACCCACCGTCGAAAGCCAACGTCAGTTTTGGGGCCGGCTCGCAGGAGCGCGGGGGCAAATCCGGATCATGGGCAATAGTTGGTTCGTGATCTCCACGTCTGCTCCATTTATGCGCAATGTTAGAATTAATAACGACGCGATGGCGCAACTCCATTTCGCATAATGGAGTGACTTCAAGATTCGGCAATTTACGTACGCTAAGCTCCGGGGGCCACTGAGGAACTTAGCGACCGGCATCTGTTCCTACCCCGCGGGTGACATTCCCGAGAACCTGAAGGGGATCTGCCACCCAAATATTGATCCGGCGAAAGCCGCCAGGCAGTGGGGTGCAATGGTGCGTCTATTTGCCTCCGTACACAGCGGTCACAGTAACGCAATCACCGTCTTGGCGGGCTACGGGTCGGCCGCTCGCGGCCACCCGCTCTATGAGGCCATGGTGCAGGTGGCCAAATTGCTGCTCACCGTGTTTCCATGCGACTACTTCGTCATCGAAGCCTTTCGCCGCGAGCTCTTGCGCGTGCTTAACCGCGGTGAGGCCGTC
>JBDUEQ010000088.1:0-42508 GCA_040002315.1 Gammaproteobacteria bacterium | reverse complement strand
CGCCGGCCGCCGCAGCATCAAGCGAGCCATCGCGTTTCGAGATATTCGGCGCAAAAAAAGACAAGGCGGACAAGCCCGCGGATGGCGGCATAACCGTAGAGCAGCGCAAGCACATCGATCAATTGGTGGCCCGCTACGTTAAGAAAATGCCCGGCTCGAAGCGCATCACCCAGCAGTATCGCGCAGTGCTCGCCGACCCGCGAGTCGCGGCGGGGTTCCGCGCAGAATGGAAGGACATGGTGTTTCCCATCGTCGTGGCCAGCAGCAAGGGTTCGAAGCTGCGCGATGTGGACGGCAATGAATACGTCGATTTGGTGAACGGCTTCGGCCAGACCGCGTTCGGACATGCGGCGCCGTTTGTCGTCGATGCGGTGAAATCACAACTGGACGAAGGCTTTGCCATCGGCCCACAGGCGGAGCTCGCCGGCCAGATTGCAGCCCTGTTCTGCGAAATGACGGGCAATGACCGCATGACCTTCTGCAATACCGGCTCGGAAGCGGTGATGGCGGCCATGCGAATCGCGCGCACCGTCACCGGCCGCGAAAAGATCGTCATTTTCAACGGCGACTATCACGGTCAATTCGACGAGGTGCTGGTCAAGGGCGTGCAGAAGCCCGGAGCGGCGCCGCGTTCGCAGCCCGTGGCGCCGGGCATACCGTCGTCATCGGTGTCGAACATGATCGTGCTCGACTATGGCACTCCGCAGACCCTGCAATGGATTCGCGAGAACGCCGACAGCCTCGCCGCGGTCATCTGCGAGCCCGTGCAAAGCCGTCATCCGAATTTGCGGCCCTTCGAATTCCTGCGCGAAGTGCGCGCGATCACCGAAGCATCGGGAACCTGCTTCGTCATGGACGAAGTCGTCACCGGCTTCCGCACCCATCCGGGCGGCATGCAGGCGCTGATCGGCATCCGCGCGGACCTCGCCACCTACGGCAAGGTGGTCGGCGGCGGACTGCCCATCGGCATATTGGCGGGCAATACCCGCTTCATGGATGCCTTGGACGGCGGTCAGTGGCGCTACGGCGACAATTCCTTCCCCGAAGTGGGAGTGACTTTCTTCGCCGGAACCTTCGTGCGTCACCCGCTCGTGCTGGCCTCGGTATGGTCGGTGCTCAATCACATCAAGAGCCAGGGTCCGGAGCTGCAGGACAAGCTTGCAAAGAAGACGGCCGCGCTGGCGGAGCGGCTCAACGAACTGTTCAGCAGTCATGGCGTTGCCACCAAGATCGAATCGTACGCGAGCTGGTTCTTCTTTCACTTTCACAACGAGCATCCGCTCGCGACGCTGTTCTACTACCACCTGCGCGAGCGCGGTCTGCATATCCAGGACGGCTTCCCATGCTTCCTCACCACGCAGCATTCCGATGCTGACTTCGAACAGATTTACACGGCCTTCGAGAGCAGCCTCGAGGCGTTGCAGTCGGTGGGAATCCTTGGCCTAGGTAAAGCCGCCGCGTCCGGCGCCGCAGCCCACTCCGGCTCGACCGCCGCCTCTTCCGTCTCCGCGGTGCCACTGACCGAAAGCCAGATGGAGATCTGGTTGTCCGCCCAAATGGGCGACGAAGCATCCTGCGCCTTCAACGAATCGGTCAGCCTGCAGATGCATGGCCAGCTCAATGCGGTGGCATTGCAAGACACCATGAATCGCCTCTACGCCCGCCACGATGCGTTGCGGGCTACTTTCAGCGCCACCGGCGAAGAGATGCGTATCGGCGCGGCCGGCAACGGCGCGGCCGGCAACGGAGCGGCCGGCAACGGAGCGGCCGGCAACGGCGCGGCCGGCAGCTTCGACTATCCGGTCACGGATCTGTCGGCAAAATCACCCAAGGAGGCCGCGCGCGGCTACGCAGAATTGTTGGATGAGGACGCACATACGGCCTTCGATCTCGTCAATGGACGCGCCGTTCGCGCCCACCTCGTCAAGCTGCCGGGCGATTCGCACGCCCTCATGCTGACCGCCCATCACATTATCTGCGACGGCTGGTCGATCAACGTGCTCGTGAATGAGCTGGCGCAGATCTATGGAGACCTGTGCCGTGGCGTGCAGCCGCAACTACCCGACGCACTGCCGTTCAGCGAGTACGCGCGTGCGCAGGCAAAGCGCGACCCCGCCGATCTCGCCAAGACGGAGAAGTTCTGGCTCGATCAGTTTGCACAGCGGCCGCAGCCGTTGGAACTGCCGACCGACCGGCCCCGTCCGAGCGAGAAATCCTTCAGCGGCGCGAGCCTGTGCCGGCGCATCGACGCCAAGCTCTATCAGGCGGTGAAGAAAGCCGGTGCGAAGCAAGGAAGCACCTTGTTCGTCACCTTATTGGCGGCATTTCAGGGCCTGATGGGTCGCTTCTCTGGTCAAAACGAAGTCGTGGTGGGCGTGCCAACCGCGGGTCAATCGCTGCTCGAGGATCAGATCCTGGTCGGCCATTGCGTGAACTTCCTGCCCATCCGCGGCGCGTGGAACAACGACACCAAAGTGTCCGAGTACCTGGCCGCCACGGCGAAACGCGTGATCGAAGCCTACGAACATCAGGAATACACCTTCGGCACTCTGGTGCGCAAGCTGGCGCTGCCGCGTGAACAGGGCCGCTTGCCGCTGGCGGAAATCCAATTCAATCTCGAACGTCTTGCCGATCGTATCGAGGTCGCCAGCTTGACCATCGATGTGGTGCCGAATGCCAAGGCATACGTCAATTTCGATCTGTTTCTGAACGTGATCGAATCGCCTGAAGGCTTGCGCATGGATTGCGACTACAACACCGACTTGTTCGATGCCGAGACCATCGCGCATTGGCTCGATTGCTATCAGGCGCTGCTCGAAGCGTTTGTTGCCAATGCTGCGCAGCCGCTCATCCGTGCGTCGTGCGTGCCGACGGCGGATCAGCAGATGCTCACGCGCTTGAACGCCACCGTCGCGGAATATCCGCGGGATCGCACCGTTCACGAACTCATCGAAGCCCAGGCCAATTCAACGCCCAACGAAATTGCTGCGCAATTCGGCGATGAGACATTGACCTATCAGGCCCTCGACCGCCGCGCCAATCAACTGGCCAATCTCCTGCGCGAGCGCATCCAGGGTGAAAAGACCGGCAGGATGGTGGGCGTGTCGATCGACCGCTCGCTCGACATGCTGGTGGCCCTGATCGCCGTGCTCAAGGCGGGCTGCGCCTATGTGCCCTTGGATCCCATGCATCCGGCGGCGCGCCTGCGCCACATCTTGGGTGAAGCGGAAGTCGCTGCGCTGATCTCCGACGGTTCCGAGAACGCCAAGCTGGTGGCCGAGTCAGTGCCATTGATCGACGTGCGCAAGGAGCGCGCCGCGATCGCGGGCGCTTCCACCGCGGCCCCCTCGCTCAAGACCAGTGCCGAGAGCCTGGCGTACGTCATGTACACCTCCGGCTCGACGGGACTGCCGAAGGGAGTTGAGATCTCCCATCGCGCGGTGGTGAATCTGTTGACCTCCATGGCGCGCCAGCCCGGCCTCACCGAGCGCGACGTGCTCCTGGCCGTCACCACCATATCCTTCGACATTGCCGGACTCGAGCTGTTCCTGCCGCTCATCGTCGGCGCCAAGGTCGTCATAGCGGAGCGTGACGCCGTCATCGATGGCTTCAAGCTGCTGAAGCAATTGGACACCGTGCGTGCGACTGCGATGCAGGCGACTCCCGCGAGTTGGCGCCTGCTGCTGGAAGCAGGCTTCAAGTCGAAGCCCAACTTCAAGATACTCTGCGGCGGTGAAGCACTGCCGCGCGAACTCGCCAATCGCCTGCTGCAAGGCTCCGGGGAGCTCTGGAACATGTACGGGCCGACCGAGACCACGATCTGGTCGTCGTGCAGCCGCGTTGTCGCGGGGGATTCGCCCATCACCGTGGGCGCACCCATCGCCAATACCCAGTTCTACGTGTTGGACAAGAACGATCAGCCGTTGCCCATCGGTATTCCAGGGCAATTGCATATCGGCGGAGACGGCGTCGCGCGCGGCTACTACAAGCGGGCGCCGTTGACCGCTGAGAAGTTCCTGCCGAATCCATTCACAGCCGGACGCATGTACCGGACGGGCGACCTGGCGCGTTGGCTGGCGGACGGCACCGTGCAGGTGCTCGGCCGAATAGATCACCAGATCAAGCTGCGAGGCTTCCGCATCGAGCTCGGTGAAATCGAATCTGTATTGACGAAGAAGGCGCAGTTCCCCGCGGTGGCCGTCATCCTACGCGAGGATGTTCCCGGCACGCCGCGCATCGTGGCCTACTATGTCGAGAAGGCCGGAGCGGGCGCGACTCCCGAAGCGCTGCGCGCACTGCTCGCCGAGGACATGCCGGAATACATGATTCCTTCGGCGTGGATCCGACTCGAGACCTTGCCGCTGTCGCCGAACGGAAAATTGGACCGCGCGGCCCTTCCCAAGCCCGACGCGGCACAGACCGTCAAAGAGATATTCGTGGCGCCGTCGAACGACACGGAAGCTGCACTGACGAAAATCTTTGCTGAAGTCCTCGGGCTGGAGCGAGTCGGCGTAACGGCCGACTTGTTGAAGCTCGGCGCCGACTCCATTCAATTGTTCCAGATCACCGCGCGGGCGAATCGCGCCAACGTCAAGATCACGGCGAAACAGCTGCTGCAGTATCGGAATGCAGCGGCGCTCGCGGCCTTGGTTATTTCGGGTGCCGCGGAGACGGCCGCCGTCAGCAGCGCATCATCACTGCCCTCGTTGGGACAGTTCAAACGCAATCGCAAAGCGAGTTGAGCCCCGCGCGAAATGGCAAAACCTGCGGACAAAGTTTTCGACAAGCAAGCGGGCGCATCGCACGGCGCGCCCAGCGAAGTCCTGCGCCCGGCTGCCGAGGAAGCCTGCACGGAGCCGAATGAGGACTTTCCGTGCTCGGTGGCGCAGGAGCGATTCTGGCTGCTGGACCGCTTGGATCCCGGCAGCTCCTCGTACAACGTCGCTGTCCGATGGCGGCTGGAGGGCCGGGTGCTCATCGATGTCCTCGAGGCATCGTGGCTCAAGATCATCGAGCGCCATGAAATCCTGCGCAGCGTGTTCTTCGAGGTCGACAGCGCGCCGGTGCAGCGGGTGCTGCCGCGCATAGCGTTTCGCGTCAATGAAATAGACTTAGGCGCACTCAGCCCGGATTTGCAAAAAGCAGAAGGCGACCGGATCGGAGTGATCGAGGCGCGTGCGCCATTCGATCTGTCCGCGGGACCCATGCTGCGTGTGACCTTGTTGCGGCATTCGCTCACGGAATCGATCCTGCTGGTGACCACTCACCAAATCGTCTCGGACGGCTGGTCGATCGGGATCATGGCGCGCGAGATGGGCGTGATCTACGAGGCATCGTGCAAGAACGTGGAACCGCCTCTCGAGCCCCTTGCGATCCAGTACGCCGACTACGCGCAGTGGCAGTTGGAATGGCTGCGGGTGCGCGGCACCGAGGCTGAAACCACGTATTGGACCCGGCAGCTCGCCGGCATCAAACCCTTCAAGGTCATTCCCGACCATCCGAAGCCCGCGATGCCGACCACCAACGGAGCCATCGTGTCGCGCGTACTGTCGCGGGACTTGACCGATCGCGCTCAAGCCTTGAGCGCGGACCGCGGCGCGACCCTGTTCGCGGCGGCCCTGGGCGCGCTGTGCGCGACTTTGGCCCGCTTCACGAACCAAACCGAGATCGTGCTCGGCACTCAGGTTTCGGATCGCGACCAGGTCGAGTTGGAACCGATGGTGGGACAGTTCGTCAATTCCCTGATCTTGCGCAACCAGCTCGACGGCGATCCGCGTTTCGTCGAAATCGTTGACCGCGTGCGAGACACGACGGCCCAGGCTCTCGAGCATCGGCACATTCCCATCGAGCGCTTGCTCGGCATGGTCAAGGGTGAGCGCAGCCACGCCAATAGCGCAGCGATCTCGGTCAATTTCATATTTCAGAAGACGTTCATCCAGAATACTGAATACACGGACTTCAAGCTGATCGATATGCCGTCGCTGCCGGCCGGAGCGATCTACGATTTGAATTTCTTCATGGTGGAACGCTTCGATGGCTGGCGCTTCTCCTGCCAGTACAACACCGACCAGTTTGACGGCGCGACGGCGGAAAGGATCCTCGACTATTTCCGCAATGTGCTGACCAGCGCGGTCGCCGACGGCGGGCGCCGTCTGTCGGAGTTAAGTCTCGCCGATCCGGCGGAAGCGCCCGATTTGATCGGCAAATTGAACGATACCCGCGTCCTCTATCCGCGCGAGCTCACGCTAGCCAAGCTATTCGAGGCGCAGGCGTTGCGCGCAGCCGATGCGGTCGCGCTCGTTTGCGAGCAACGGCAGCTCACCTATGGCGAGGTTAACGCTTCGGCCAACCGCATCGCCGCTTACTTGCGTGTACAGGGCATTGCGCCGGGTTCGCGGGTCGGCGTCTGCCTGAACACCGCCGTCGAGTTGCCCATTTGCATCCTGGCGATCCTCAAAGTCGGCGGGGTCTATGTGCCGCTCGACCCCACCGGTCCGCCGGCGCGCCGCGCCGAAGTGCTGGCGGCCGCGGGCGCCAAAGCCATCCTGGGGCGGAATTTACAGCCGTCGGACGCCATTGCCGGTGTCGGCCTGATCGACGTGGCCGCAGCCTTGGCGCACGCAGCAGCGCCGGCCAACATCGCGCCCTCGCCCGCCATCGAAGCCGATTCCACGGCTTTCCTCACCTTCTCGGACGGCGGCGCCGACGCGTCGCATCTGGTCGGAATCTCACACCGCAATCTCGCGAACTTGATCTTTTCCATGGCCAAGCAGCCAGGGGTGGGCGATCGCGACGTCATCGTGACAACGTCGCCCATCGACTCGGATCGGGCAATATTGGAAATGTTGCTGGCGCTGCTGACCGGCGCGCGCCTGGTCCTGGCGCTCGACAAGGAACTGGCGCAGGGCCGCGCCCTTCTCAGCCTGCTGCAGCGTACCGGCGCGACTCTGATGTACGGCGGATCGCAGCTGTGGCAGCGACTGCTCGACGCCGAGTGGGTCGGCTTTCCAACGCTAAAAATGCTCTGTTCGGCCACCGACATGAACACGCGCCTCGGCGATCGTCTGTTGACGACGGGCGGCGAACTGTGGGCCCTCTACGGTCACCCCGAAACGAGCGTCTGGTCTTCGATCCAGCGCCTCGCGCCGAAACAACGAATTACCGCCTTCGGTCACCCCATCGCCAACACCTCGCTGCACGTGCTAGATGCGGCGGGGCTGCCTGCACCGGTGGGTGCCAGCGGCGAGCTGTACATCGGCGGCGACGGGCTCGTGGCGGGCCTGCCGGGCGCCACCTTATATCGCACCGGCGATGTGGCAAGACTGCGCTCAAACGGCCAAATCGAAAATCTGGGACGTACAGATGATCGGTTCACTCACCTCGGCCGCCTGATCGATCCCGCCCTGATCGAACGAATCCTGTTGCGGCACCCGGATGTGGCCCAGGCCGCGGTGGTAGGCACGGAAAACGGCGCCGGCGAGGCATCGATCACCGCCTATGTCGTGCCCAAGAGCACCCCCAACGCTGAGAGCGACTGGGTGCTCAGCTTGCGCCAGATCGTCGGCGCGCAGCTGCCTCAGTGGTTGGCGCCGGTCTCGTACGAAATACGCGACGCACTACCGATGACCGCCGATGGGCAGCCGGATCGCGGCGCCGTACGCGGCACCAGCCGCAGCAAGTCAAGCGCCCAGCCAACCGGCGACATCGAAGTGCGATTGGCCGAAATCTGGAGCGGCATGCTTGGCCTGAACGCGGTCAACGGCGGCGACAATTTCTTCGAATTGGGCGGGCACTCGCTGCTGGCCGCGCGCATGCTGACTCAAGTCGAAAAGGTTTTCGGCAAACGCATCAAGCTCGCCGCCCTCTTTTTGGCGCCCACCCTGCAAGAGCTCGCGCAGCTTCTGTCCCAGGAGAACACGCGCGAATTCGATTTTCGCCAGGTGGTGAAGATTCAGCCGAATGGCTCGAAGAGGCCGCTGAT
Source organism: Gammaproteobacteria bacterium (assembly GCA_040002315.1). Taxonomy (GTDB): domain Bacteria; phylum Pseudomonadota; class Gammaproteobacteria; order Steroidobacterales; family Steroidobacteraceae; genus Bog-1198. The sequence continues at coordinate 34,527 of JBDUEQ010000088.1, read as the reverse complement.
CGCGATCAACAATACCGGCATTTATTACGGATTGGCCAAATCATTGGGTGCCGAGCAGCCGGTGTATTCCCTGCAGCTGTTCGACCCGTCCGTGGCGCATGCGGCGCTGCCGAATACGTTGGAAGAGATCGCAGCGGGATACGTGGATCTTATTCGGCGCGTGCAGCCGCAAGGCCCCTACGATCTGATGGGCTGGTGCGTGGCGGGTGCGCTGGCATTCGAGATCGGGCGCCAGCTCAGCGCAGCCAATCAGCAGGTCGGCCACCTGTTCTTGATGGATTCTTGGGCGCCCGGCTACTTGGCGCGGCTGTCGAGGCCACGCGCGCTGATCGCGGACTATTCGTTGCGATGGAAATTGATCTTCGCGGATTGGCGCCGCGTCTTGTCGGGCGAGAAGACGCTCGGAGCGTTCTTCTCGCAGCGCAAGATCGTTGAAAAGCTGCAGCGTCTGCTGACTCGCTCAAAGGCAAGCGCAGGCGCACCTGCGTCCGATGACTTCGCCAACCTCGAAACCTACGATGCGTGGCTGCTGGAGTATCTGCAAAAGGTGACCGCGCACTATTCGACCAAACCGTACGCGGGGAAAGTCACTTTGTTGCGCAGCCGTCTTGAGCCTGCGGGCTGGTTCTTTCCCGTCGACGCGGGTTGGGCCGCCGTTGCGCCCGGCGGTGTCGAGGTGCTCTTCGTCGAAGGCAATCACTACACGATGTTCCAGGACTTGGGCGCCCGACAAATGGCAGATCATGTCGCGAGAGTTCTGGGTTACAAAGCCGCCACAACGGCAGCCTGAATCGCATGCGGATCGCCTGACGCTGCGCGGCCGCTCAAAAGCGAGCGGTTACCCGCTTGAGCGACTGAGCAAACAGGCCGGGCACCAGCAGCGATATCGCAGCCGCGTAAACGACCGCTCCGGTACCTACCAGAATCGGCAGCAGCCACACCGGCGAGAGCTGGTTGTGCAATTGGGATTGCAGCAGCAACACGGCCGCTCCCATGATGAGCGCTGCGAACAGCACCGGTAGCTGGGGCCCCAGAATTTGCCGCGCGCCAATCCCGCATTGTGTTTTCGCGAGCCAGAGCGGTAGCGGCAGCAATATCAGCGGACGAGCAGCGATGGCCGCTGAGACCGGATTAATCCCAAATGGCGCCACCAGCAGTGTGACCAGCACGGTGGTCACGCCCTGCACCGTCGATACCACGGCCTCGGCCTTTTGCCTGTTAAAGGCCATCAGCATCGCGCCGGTCGCGTAAATGGTGACATAGGGCAGGCAGATGAGCAGCAGGAACTGTGAGGGGATGATGCCGTCGTACCAGCGCGGATCGAGCCAGAGGTGAAATAGAGTGGGTGTGGCGGCTGCACCGCCGATGCACAACGGAAAGCTCAGAAAGCAGTAGCGGAAGATGAGCTGATGGATCGCGGCATCGAGACCCGTGCGATTCTCCGCGTACTGACGCAGCTCCACCCGAGCGACGGCATAACGCGGCACCAGAAACATCTGCACCAGGATATCGCTCAAACGCGCCGCGAGGCTGAATATACCCAGTTGCGTCGCGCCCATGAACAGGCCCAGGATGAAGCGGGGCAATTGCGACGCTCCCCAGCTCATCGAGCGCGACCACAGCATGGGGACGGCAAAGCGATGGAAATCCGCAAAGTGACGCGCCGAAAATCGCAATCTGAAGCGCAGCGGCACCGCTATCCACAACGCAACGACGGCGACAACTCTCTGCACGATCGCTTGCCACACGAGCGCCCAGACGCCGTAGCCCATGAACATGAGCACCAAACCGACGCAGCCGCCGGCCACGATGCCGAAAATCGCGCGCAGCGCCAGGGGGCCAAACTGCATGTCACGCTTGGTAGCGGCATTCGGAGGGGCACCCAGCGTGCAGAACAGCGGCAAGACCGACATCCAGTGACAGATTGCAACCAACTCAGGCTCGTGGAACCAGTGCGCGATGGCACCCGCGCCCAGGAACAAGGCCGCGCCGCACACTACCGAAATGACCACGCACACGGTGGTCATGGTGTAGTAATGATCTTCCGCGATCTCGCGAATCGATATGAGGGTGTCCTGGGCGACGTCGCCCATGACGAATTCGACGAATCCCACGAATACCATGACGATGGATACCAGGCCGAAGGCTTTCGGACCGAGCAGCGGCGCCTGAATAGCGAACAGCACCAGACCAAAGATCTGCACGAATCCGGTCTGCATGGTGACCCACGAAGTGGGGGATAATCGGTCGAAGACTCTTTTCATTGCAGACGCATGCGTCGAATTCCCATCAGTTGAGCAGCGTTCGGCCGAAAAAATCGACCAACCGGCGGCGATATTCCTCCGGTACGACCCGGGAAAAATCGACGTGGTGAGCGCCGCTGACGATCCAAAGCTCTTTCGGATCTCCGGCGCACTGATACAGCTGTCGCGCCATGTATTCCGGGACGATCTTATCGAGGGTACCGCCCAAAATGAGCACGGCGCGAGGCGATATATTTCGAATAATTTCCAAGGGCGGCATCTCGCGCACCGGCATGCCCGAGGCCTGCAAGGCCCAGTATGCCGGGATCTCGCTCAATCGTCCCCAGCGATTGCTGGCATAGCGGGTCTGCTCGACGACGTCCGCGGGAGCGGCTGAAAGGACGACCCCGCGGATTCGGGTGTCCGTCGCAGCGGCCTGAATGAGTAGGTATCCGCCCATCGATATGCCCATGGCGCCGATTCGCGCCGGATCTACATCCGGCTGTGTCAGCAGCCACTCCACCGCGGCGCTGATCGACTGCCGTTCCGCAGCTCCCCAACGGCTGTGGCCGGTGCTCGCGCCCTGCCCCGGCAAATCGAACGCCAGGACGCCGAAACCGGCATCCGACAATAGGCGTAGCTCATCGAGTGTCGAAGAGCGGTCGGTATTGGTACCGTGCACCAGAACGACAGCGGCTCGGTTTCGCGACGGCACGGCCCAACCCGCCAAGCGCAAAGCGTTGGGGCCCGGGAAGGAAACCTCGTGCAAACCATTGATTCCGGTGCGTTCCGGATGCTTGGAAATATCCGCAGGCGGCCAGCGAATGAAATCGCTACGCTCAGCCAAATAGCTCGAGGCAGCGACGCGCAGCGCGAAAATCGCTCCCAGGATAACTACCGCTAAGAATGCAAAACCGAGGTATTTCACGGCATGATCAGCCGCAAATATCATGGTCTCGGATAGGCGGGAATCCGATTATTCTGTGTGACTTTGCCCATGCCTCAATATAACCCGCCACGGGCCGCGCTGCAGCCTCAGCGGCGGCAACTAGTTCATCGAGGCGGAAGGTGTCCGCAAATGGCCATGCAGCACCCGGCGCAGGGCGGCTAAACCGCCCGCAGCCGCCAGCTTCAGCTGGTCTCGCCGTCTCGACCTCCCCGGCGGTGTGGGACTAAGTCCGTAGTTGCGCAGCCGGTGGTTCAGCTTGTATATCCGCGCGAGGCGCACAACCGAGTGCAGATCGAAGTTGATGCTAAGCGCGACGGAAACGCTGTCGGTGTTTTGGGCCCAATGAGGCGCCATACACGGGACGTGCACGGCAGCGCCGGCGTCCAGATCATATACCTGCGCGTCTTTTTGGCGGCTTTCGTTGAACTTCGCGCCGTTGAGGTCGCCCGCGTAATACCGTTCCAGTTCCTGCTCGGTGAGCAGGGTGCGATCGGTCTGATCGAAGACGCTGAATTTCTTGTTGCCGTGCACTTGAAACAAGAAATTCGTATCGGAATCGATGTGATAGGAGGTCAGGCGGTGCGGCGAGGCGATCAATATCGTGGCGCGGCCGATGATGATGTCGCGCCCGAGAGCCGGACCTGTGCTTCCTACGACGGTGTCCATCAAATCACGCACGCAGGGTCCATATACCGGATCCCGTTCGACGCGTTTCAGCATGACCAGCGAATTGTTGTCGGCGATATTCGCGATGGAGTCCTGCAGGGAGTAGCGCGGACCGCCGCTCTTGTCCCAACGATCATCGACCTTGGCTATGCCGTTCGACCAGTACGCGAGGCCTCCGTCCGCCGGTAGTCGCTGCGAGTAGTCGATGAGGCTCGCCAGTTGAAACAGAGGATTACTAGTGAGACCGTGATTAAATGTGAAACTCTTCTTATTGTAATTGCTGACAAATTCACGGCGCGGCTCAGTGACGGAAGGTAGCTCGCGCTGACGCCAACTACTGTCGGACAATGCTTCGGGATTGTTCGTCATGGCCCGTGACATGCAGATACCGCTTATTACGTACGTGTACCCAAGCTTACCGCAGCCCCCCATCGTGTGACGAGAAAAGAATTGTAAAGATACAATAACTCTTTGTTTATACTTATTAAATAACGTTAAAGATCACTTTCCATTGCAAAGTCTATAGACGGGCAGAGTACTCGCCTGAAACCTATACGTACGTGTTTCCTAGCGGGTGTATCCGTCACGCCACAGCGATTCGGCCACGGCATCCGTGATCAAGCGCGAGCCCGCCGCATTGACGTGGGTGTCGTCCCACCACAACCGGTAATCCTGCACCAGAGGCCAAGGATTGATGAGCCCGGCACGCTGCGAATACAAGCGCTGATAGGGGGCAGGCGTCGGCGGTCCGCCGTACCGCGGCAGGTATAGAAATACGACCTTGGTACCGTTGCGTGCCGCCAGGGCGAAGATTTCGTCGATGTAATAGCGCGGAAATCGATACTCCAACCACTCAAGAGAGGCCGGCAGCACCGGCGGCGTAATGTCGCGCTCCTGTTGCACGCGCATTGCCTCCATTTCCGCAAAAGTATGCTGGGTTGCGAGAGTGTGATTGACCCCGTCCAGCGTCAGCAAATAGTCGGTGCGATCCAAATTGGCGCCCTCGTAGGGCGGCGGCGTGAAATCGGCGGTGCGCAGTCCGCGGCTCTGCAGCTGGGTCTCCAGGAACAGGTCGACCTGTCGACCGGGCAAACGCAACATATCTGCAAAGTAGCGGGTATTGACGAACAGCGGAGCGAGCACGATGTCCCGGGTATCGGCGAGCAGCACGAAATCCGGATGCGGCTTGCGGTCCTCGAGTTCGGTGATTTCCAACACCAGCAATTTCACCTTGCGGTGCGTCAGCAGTTCCTTCGCGATTACATAGTGCATGTCGCGGCCGGTCTTCACGATATGAAAATTCACGGCATGAATGTTTGCGCCGTGCGCGGCCAAATCGTCCTGCAGGCGCTTGGTATTCATCGATCGGCCGGTGCGCGAGGTGCCGATGAACGCCACGTCGATCGGCGTCGGATCGTCGTGTATGCGCTCATAGATCCAATAGCTGTTGGGCGCGGAATGATCGTTGAGCGACTGATAGCGCAGATACTTGTCGTGCGGCAGCAGCACCATGGCGCACGTTGCCAGCAATGCAGCGCCGAAGAAAACCAACAGGAATCGCCGCAGCATCAAGCGCATGTTCGGATCATAGGTGTTAGAAATTGAAGTAGATGAAAATGGCGGGACGCCATATACAGGCCAGGGCGGCCGCGAACAGCACGCCGCCGACGACCGCCACCGCAGGCGACGCGGACAACGTAGGGTTACCCGCTCGCAGCGATGCGAGCAGCGAGTCTGCCGGCAACTTGAGCGATTCCACCGGCTTCGACGTGTAGCGGGTCAGTTGCTGAGTCGACGGGGCCGCCAGCGCGATGGCCGCACCCAACAGCATCCAAAAATAGGCACTGGCGTCCAGTCCCTCGATGAGCGTTCCGGGTTGCACATAGAACATCGAGCGCAGCATGCCCACGGCACCGGGCACCGTGGTGGCGCGAAAGAAAACCCAGGCGATCATCACCAAAAGCATGACCGTGATGCGTTTTCCCGCGACGGCCAGTCGCCCGGGGCGGGCGGGCTTCGAGTCCTTGAGCATGAGATGATTGACGACGACGTAAGTGCCGTGCAGCGCGCCCCAAATGACGAAGGTCCAGCCGGCACCATGCCACATGCCGCCGAGCAGAAAGGTGATGAACACATTGCGCAGGCGCGAAAATTCCCCGCCGCGATTGCCCCCGAGCGGTATGTACAGATAGTCGCGCAGCCACGTGGATAGTGAAATGTGCCAACGCCGCCAGAAATCGATGATGGACGTGGATTTGTAAGGCGAGTTGAAATTGACCGGCAGGCACAGACCGAACAGCAGCCCAAGCCCTATGGCCATGTCCGAATAGCCGGAAAAGTCGAAATAGATCTGCAGGGTGTAGGCGACGGTGCCGAGCCACGCTGAAGCCGTGCTGAGATGCGCGCCATGATCCGCTGCATTGAACACGAGATTGGCCCCGGTCACCAGGTTGTCCGCGAGCAGCACTTTCTTGGCGAATCCGACCACGAAGATCACCACGCCCATGGTAATCAGGTTGGAATCGACGGGATATTTCCGTAGCCGGGCAAACTGCGGCCGCATCTGCGCGTGATGAATGATCGGGCCCGCAATCAGGTGCGGGAACACCGTAACGAACAGCGCATAAGTGATGAAGCTGGCTTCGTAAGTCCGGCTTCGATAGCAGTCCACGAGGTATGCCAGCTGCGTAAAGGTGAAAAACGAGATCCCGATGGGCATTACAATGTGGCGTGCCGCGTACTCGAAGCCGACCAGGGCGGCAGCATTGGTTGCCAGGAAATCGAAATACTTGAAGTAGATCAACAGGCCAAGATTCACGGTAATACCGAACAGTAGGAGCCATTTTGAGCGGTTTTTGGGCACCCCCGCCATGTATTTCGCGACGAAATAATTGACAATGATGGTACCGATTAAAATGAAGGTATCGCTCGGCCGCCAGTACGTATAGAAAGCAACCGACGCCAGCATCAGCGACGCCACCGATGCATTCAGAAGTCCGACCCGGCGCAGCCCGTAGAAGATCAGCAATGCGGCAGGCAGGAAGCCAAAAAGAAATATGTATGAATTGAACAACATAGGGTTAATTTACCGCAGTTCGCCGCCGCACTGTGAACGTCGATCACAGTCTGAATATGTCCACGAATGGGCATCACAAAACTGTGATAGTAATATGCGGCTTAAGGCGGGGTATCTGAGGTTTTTGGAGGCATCGATTCTAATGTCGCTTTTTTGTCGCGCAGGGCGCGGTCTGTTGGCGCTGGCTTTCGCGGCTTACTTTGCGTCCTATGGATTAGCTTCGCACGCGCACGCCCAAGGCGTCCCCGTCGCCGGCGAGGCTCCGCTGATGCAAATCGGTCCGGGCGATACCATCATGATGCTGGTATACGACCAGCCAGATATGACCGCGACGGTGTATGTCTCCGACGATGGCACGGTGCCGGTGGCGCTCGCTGGATCGGTGCGGGTTGCTGGGTTATCCCCAGAGGGGGCCGCGCAGGCCATAGAGAAGGCCCTGCGTAATGGTAAGTTTTTCAACGACCCGCATGTCACGGTCACCGTGGTTCAATCACGCAGTCAGCGGGTCTCGGTTCTCGGTGAAATCGGCTTGCCCGGCCGTTACCCGATCGACTCGAAGACCACGATCTTCGATCTGCTGGCCCAGGCGGGGGGCGCCAAGGACACAGCTTCTTCCACGATTTATCTGTTGCGCACCGATAAGGCGGGCAATACCACCCGCTATCCCATCGATTTGCGGGTCACGGCCGACAAGTCGATCGCGAACCAGTCGCTGCAGGGCGGCGACTCGATCTTCCTTCCGAAGGCGGAGGAATTTTATATCTATGGCGAGGTTTCTCACCCGGATAGATTTCGGCTGGAGCCTGGCATGACCATCGTGCAGGCCATCGTGCGGGCCGGTGGCGTGACTGCACGCGGCAGCCGCAACCGAGTGGAGGTCAAGCGTAAGGGACCGAACGGCGAGGATGTGCTGACCAAGGGCAAGCTCAACGATTTGATCCAGCCCAATGACGTGATTCGCGTCAAGGAGAGTATTTTTTGAGACGCCAAATGAACTTGCCCGTACTGTCCGCGGCCGGCTCCATCGATGTCGCGCACGATTTCGACCCGGATGACGAAACGCGCGGAGGCCTATCGCCGAAGCAAGTAATCGCCGTGCTCTGGGCGCACCGCATGTACAGCATCGTCATCGCACTGTCGATCCTGGCGCTCGGTGTGGTCGCAATCAAGCTGCTGCCCAAGAGCTACCAGGCCGTCGCGACACTGATCGTGAACACCGATATTCGCGATCCGCTGGCGGGCAAGGACCTGACCGGCATCACGGGCGGCTATATGCCGACCGAAATGCAATTGATGGAAAGCCCGGAAGTGCTGCTGCCGGTGATCGATCAGCTCAAATTGACGGCGATTCCAGCTTATGTGGCGGGCTATCGCGGTGTCCCGGGCGACCAAGCCAGCATGCGCGACTGGGTCAGGCAGAAGCTGCAAAAGGATTTGGAAATCACTCAGGGCAGTCAAGGCAGCCTGCTGATCAACATCGCGGCTTCTGCACGCGAGCCCTTCCGTGCGGCGGCGATCGCGAACACGGTGGCTGATGTATATATGACGCAGCAGAAGCAGCGTCTCGAAGATCCCGCCGTTGACCGAGCCAAGCGCTACGCGCTGCAGCTGGCCGAACTCAAGCTAAAGGTTCAGGCGGCCCAGGATCAAGTGGCCGCGTTCCGGCAACGCACCGGCGTGGTCGACTTGTCGACCCAGCGCAGCGTGGAATCCGAAGTACTGAACAATATGGAACACCGTTTGGACGATGCGCAAAATCAGCGGCGCACCGCCGAGGTCAAGGGAATGGGCGATCAGTCGGTGAGCAGCGGCGTGATGTCCTCACCCATGATCAACGGGCTGAAGGCTCAGCTATCCGCACAGGAAGTCAAACTGGCTCAGCTAAACTCCACCCTGGGCCCGCAGCATCCCAAGGTGCTCGAGCTGCAGGCGAACATCGACGCGAACAAGAAGGCGATCGCTGCGGAGCTGCGCACCTATTCGAGCAGCACGTCGCAGGATGTGGTTGCGGCCAGGGAATTCGAGCAGAAACTGCAGGCTGCAATCGTCGCGCAGCGCACCAAGGTGCTGGCGATTCGAGCGCTGCAGGATGAAGGCAGCAAAGCCATGCTGGAACTCGACTCCGCCCAAGCCGTCTACAAGCGCGCGCTCGACGGCTACGATCAAATCATGTTTGCTTCCGCGGGAAAATACAATTACGTCAATCTGGTGAGCCGGGCCGTGATACCGCTGGAATCCAACAAACCGAACAAGACGAAACTGCTCCTGATGTTGATGATGATGAGCCTCGGCGCCGGAGTGGCCTTGCCGGCGTGCTACGAGCTGTTCCTCAATCGCCGGATACGCGTCGCTGAGGATCTGGATCGCTCATTCGGCGTGCCGGTGCTGGCCGAATTCGATGCCATCGGCCTGACTGCGAGCCCCGCGTGAAGTCACCATCAAAGCCTTCCAACAAGGACTTGGGCGCAAGCGACTCGAATATCGGCGCGCGGGACAGCCTCGATATGCGCAAGAAAATGCTGCAGCAATACCAGCTCAGCGCAGAAGCGGTGGAGAAGACTTTCGAGGTCATGGAGCGCGACGGGATGTCATTTGCGGACGCCGCGCTGCACTTGGGATTCATCAACAGGAAAGACGTGTCCAATGAATTGCTCGGTGACGTGCTGAACGCGCGCAAGGATAAGTCCAGGCCGGAGGCCGGATTGATCGAATCGGCAATCAACCGGATGTCGCAGAAGCGCGATCTGGTACTGCGGCAGGGATCGCAAGTCACTCCCGGTCCGCAGCTGCAAGTTGCTTTCGACAAAGGCAATCCACGCAATGAGAAAATGCGCGCCCTGCGCACGGAATTGCTGCTGCTGAACGAGACGACCAACAGCGCCAATATCATGGCCATCGTCAGCCCTGGCTCGGGCGAGGGCCGCTCGCAGCTGTGTGCCGAATTGGCCATCTCCTTCGCACAGCTCGGCCGGCGCACGCTGCTGGTCGACGCCGACATGCGCACGCCCCATCAACACGTCTTGTTCGGATCGAGCAATGAGTTCGGCTTGTCGCAGGCCATATCGCAGAACACCAAACCCTACCTGCATCCGGTCAATGGTCTGGAGCACATGTATCTGCTGTGCGCGGGAATCATCCCCTCCAATCCACTGGAATTGCTGTCCGACGGGCGCTACGAGAAGCTCATGACGGACTGGCGCAGCGCCTACGAATTCGTGATCATCGATACACCGCCCGTTTCGCTCTACGCCGACGCGCTCGCGGTGGCCACCATGGTCGGACGGGTGCTCATATTGAGCCGGGCAAAGATGACTTCGTACAAGAACACCGGCGACATGATGCGTCGCCTGAAGGGCACGCGGGCCCAGGTATTGGGCGGAGTCATCAATCACTTTTAAGGCGGATGGCTGCGGAAAACATTTGATCAAGCGCAACGGCCCGGGCCTCTTCGTGCGCATGCTGAGCAGCGCCGTGATCATCCAGGCGCTGTTGTCGGCGGGCAGCCTCGGGGTTGGGCTGATCCTGATTCGCAACGCAACGAATGCCCAGTACGGCTACTACGTACTGGTGATTAATGCGTTGCTGCTGGTCACCTCCCTGCAGAGCAATTTCATCTCGGTGCCCATGGTGCATCGAATGACTCGATTCGACCGCCTGGGGCGCGGGGATCTGATCGGTGGACTGCTGCGCGAACAACGGCAATTGGTGCCGATGGTGGGAGGCGCAGCCTTTTTCGTAACGCTCCTGCTATGCGTGACGGGCGTGTTGACGCTGTACACCACCCTGCTCGTATTGGCCGCGATCGCCGCCGCATTCGCAGCCCTGTACCGGGAATTCTTTCGCATGGTGCTGCTCGCCTACCGTCAGCCGCGCGAGGTCTTGCCCGTCGATTTTTTGTACGTGCTGATGCTGGTTTGCGGCGCGCTGTTGGCGACTCTGACGCGCGCGCCGGCCGTCATTACGGTGCTGGTTATGTGCGTGGCGGCAGCGACGGCCGGGATATTGCTCGCCACGAGGTTGTGGCGCCATGAGCGCTGGAACATCCGGGGCGCTCCCGGGATCTTGCTGCAGATGGTACCGGTGGGCGGCTGGACAGTGGCGGGAACCGCCATCCACTGGACCTTCAGTCAGGGGTACAACTATCTCATCGTCGGCACGTTGGACGTTAACGCGGTGGCTGCGGCGGCCGCGACGCGCATTTTTATGATGCCCGTGAACATGCTGTCCACCGGCATCAGTTCGCTGATGATGCCGACCGCCTCCGGCTGGTTGTTGAAGCACGGCACGCGCACCGTATTCAAGCGTCTGGCGCTGCTGGCCGCGGGGTTGGCGGTACTCTCACTGTGCTATCTCGGAGGCGTGTGGATATGCCGCGACTGGCTGTTCACCAATATATTGCACAAGCAATTCGAACAGCGCGACCTGTTGCTCAAGCTCTGGTCGGTCGTATTCATTCTCATGATTTTCCGAGATCAGCTGCTGTACTTGCTGCTGGCGCGCACACGCTACCGCATGCTGACGGGACTTACCTTTTGCAGCGCAGTGCTATCGCTCGCGGTAAGCTACGCCTGCCTGACCCGCATCGGCGTCGCCGGCGCCCTGGTGGGCATCATGGCGGGCGAGATCTTGAGCGTCATAGGCCTCGTCGTAATGGGATTTATCGAAATTCACCGGGATGCCGCCGCGCCGAGCACGCAACCCACCTAATCATGCCGCCCAACTACGTGCCACCCGCCCCCGACGCCGTTTCTGTCACCGCAGCTCCTGCCTCCGATGACGGCAAGCTGATAGGCATCGAGCTCCTGCGATTCGCCAGCGCGGTCGCAGTCCTCGTGTTTCACTTCCAGCACTTTGCCTTTGTCGGCGCCGCTCAGCCGCATTTCGCCGCCGCAGAGCAGCCCTTCTATCCGGCGCTGCGGCTGTTTTACACCTACGGCTTTTATGGGGTGCAGGTTTTCTGGTGCATCAGCGGCTTCATCTTTTTCTGGAAATACGCCAATGTGGTGGCGCAGCGCCGGCTCGGCGGCTACAAGTTTTTCATTCTGCGTTTCTCGCGGCTGTATCCGCTGCATTTGGCGACGCTGTTGTTCGTCGCCGCCATGCAGGGCGTGTACTTCGCAAGCCACGGCGCGTACTTCGTCTATCAGACCAACGATTTCTTGCATTTCGTGCTGCAGCTCTTCATGGCGAGCAATTGGGCCGGACAAAACCCCGAATCGTTCAACGGCCCGATCTGGAGCATCTCCATCGAAGTGCTGGTGTATTGCGTGTTTTTTCTCGGCCTGCGCTACCTGTCCGCCTCCGCGGCGGTGGTAGGCGGCATTGCCGCGGTATCGGCGCTGATACTTTTCCTGAAAATATCGGTGCATCCGGTGTTCAGCTGCATAATGTATTTCTATCTTGGCTGCATGACGGCGATCGTCTATGCCCGGGTCAAGGACGCGCCGCGCCTAAAGGCCGCGGTGAACCTTGCGGCATTGGCCGCAATCGCGGCTGTGATCGGCCTGCAGTTCTTTATTGCCATAAAACCCATCTATTTTCTGCTGGTGCTCTCCCCCGCGTTGATTTTCCTCTGCGTCAACCATATGCCGGCGACGAAGATCACCTCCGGCATTCTGGTGGCGGCCGGAAACATGACTTACTCGAGTTACCTGCTGCACGTTCCCATACAGCTGACCGCGGCCACACTGGCCACCTATATGCATTGGCAGATACCGGTCTACAACAGAGCGTTCTTTTTGAGCTTTCTCGCCGGAACTTTGCTGCTGTCGTACTACTGTTTCAAGTTCTTCGAGATGCCGGCGCAGACCTACCTGCGCCGCCGCTTCAAATAGCCGCCGCGGGCGGCACCAGGCGAAACTCCGGCAGATGCGCGATGGCATCGCGCACGAGATCTTGAATGTCACACGTGCCCTTGTGGCGCTGCCAAACCTCTTCGGCATGGCGGCGCCAATCCTCGCGCGTGCGGCCGCGCAAGAATTGCTCAATGGTAGTCAGCAATGTGTCGGGCGAGTACTCAAGGAAATCGACATCCGGCTGCAGGGCCGTACCGCGCACGCCGAATGCCGTCGAGATCACCGGCAGCCTTGCAGCCACATATTCGAATAGCTTGACGTTGGCTCCCGATCCCCGCATCACCGGATTGAGGCCCGCGTCCGCGGCCGCAAAGTATGACGCGACCTCCGGGACCCGGCCCGTAGCAATCAACGCGCCGTCGCGGAATGCGGCCGGCGTCATGGAGCCCAGCAACAAGAAGTACACGTGTTCGCGCGCCAGAAACTCCGCATGCTCGCGGCTGAAGGCGCGCAGCGTCTCCAGGGCGTCGAGATTCGGGCCGAATCCGCTGCCGGCGAATACCAGCAATGTGTCCAAATCGCGCATGCCGAGTGCCGCCCGGGTGCGTTCGCGCGTGCCGGGCGGAACCTCGTAAGCCTTCGGATCCACACCGCCGCGAATCAGCGGAATCTTGCGGGTACCGTCGGTGTCGTGGGCGCGAAAGAAATCGCGATCTTCCTCGGCGCACGCAAAAATATCCCGGTAGCGTTGCGGCGCGGCCGTCTCGACCCCGCGCATCCACGCGGCATAGCGCCGGTGGCGCGGCGTGCCCTGTTCCAACAAGCGAAACTCCAGGTTGTGGCTGACCATGAACCACGGCTTGTCAGCCCACGGTCCGGGCACCGGCGGGCACCAGGGCATGTCGGCGAGGATGACATCCGCCTCGGTGAGTGCCGCCTTCAACCGCCGCGGCACCATGCCGCGCCTCATCAGCGCGTGTTGCCACACACGGGGGAAATCCAGCCGCCGGCCGGCGGCCTGCAATAGACCGAATCCCAAGCCGAGATTGGCTTCCTCCGACAGATTTGTCTCAATGGCATCGATACGAAAGCGCCGGCCAAAGACGCTGCCGATCGAATAGTCGTCTTGCCGCCCTGCAAGACTGTAGATCAGTACTCGGTATCCCATGCGCGCGAGCGCCCGGGCGATGCTGGCGGAGCGAATATGCCCCCCGGTGCTGGTCGGAAAAATCCGAAAACCACTCAATAAGACAATGTTCTTCAAGCGTACCTGCCTCAAAAAGCGCCGCAGTCGCGGGTCTTGCATTCTAGCCGGACTCGAGCGAGACGCAGTGTGCTTCCAGGGTCTTTGGGATCTGGGTATGATCGCCCCATGCTCGACTCTCCGGCATCCGGCCGCCAGCCCAAGGCCGGCGGCTCTCTGCGCCTTTGGCAGCCCGATAAAGCCGGCACCGCCTTTGCAGCCGTGCTGCTCTGGGTATCGATCATAATCATGGTCGTGCCCCAGGGCCTCGACTATCAAGGCATCAACGGCATGCCGACCTCGAGCGATGCGCTGGGCCGATTTACCTGGTTGTTCCTGCTCGGCGGCAGCGCACTCGCGCTGCTGCAACGCTCGCGGCGCGTCAAAGTCTACGTGCAATGGATAAACCCATTTTTCCTCGGCTTCATGGTGCTGGCCATGCTCAGCATCGCATGGTCGATCGATCCCGGCCTGACCATCCGCCGCGTGCTTCGCGCCAGCACGGTCGTGATGGTTTGCGTGGGATTCACCCTGGTCGGCTGGCATGCAAAGCGCTTTCAAAATGTCATGCGGCCGATGGTGACCGCAGTGTTGATCTCATCCATCATCTTCGTCATCGTCGATCCGGAGAATTCCAAGCATCACGTCGCGCAGGCGGAGCTCATGGACGCATGGCACGGCGTCACCATGGGCAAGAACATCCTGGGATCCTTCGCGAGCGTCAGCGTCATACTGTGGCTGCACGCGTGGCTGTCCAAGGAAGTGCAGCCGATGCTTGCGATCGCCGGCGCCGCCACGGGGATGTACGTATTGGTCATGACCCGCAGCTCCACGTCGGTGATGAGCACCGCATTCGCCGTGATGTTCATGCTCATACTGTTGCGCTCGCCGGGCACGCTGCGGCGGTACATGCCCTACCTCGTCGGAATTTTCGCGACGTTGACACTGATTTATGCGTTGGCGGTGCTGCGTTTGGTCCCGGGCCTGGACTTCTTCCTCAAGCCCATCACCATGCTGACCGGCAAGGATTTGACCTTTACCGGCCGCACCGCCATCTGGGACATATTGAACGAACACATTCATCAGCGGCCGCTGCTGGGCAGCGGCTACGGCGCTTACTGGGCCGGCCCGACTCCTACCTCACCCTCTTTCGAGATGCTGACTCGCTTGTATTTCTATCCCACCGAGGGCCACAACGGCTACCTCGACGTCATCAACGATCTTGGGTGGGTCGGAGCTGCGTGCCTGCTGGCATATTTCGCGGTGTATGTGCGGCAATCCCTGACGATGATGCGCTTCGACCGCTACCAGGGCGGCTTGTATTTGACGTTGCTATTTCGCGGCTTCATGGCTGACATGTCCGAGTCCCATTGGTTCTTTTCCTTGAGCGTGGACTTCGTCATCATGGCCCTGGCAACCGCGGCGCTCGGGCGCGGCCTGCTGCAAAATCATTTGAATCAAATCGCCGGGCGCATCGCCAACGCGACTGCCGCGCCGCTTGCTGCCGCCGCTTCGCCGGTCACGCCGCAACGGCACGTTGCGGGCCGGCCGCGACGCGGTCCGAGCCCATTGAGACGGCCGCCCTAACGAACTAGCGCACCGCTGGGGCCGGGCGCAACTCACGACTCGCCGCCGCCCGCGAGCGCATGAGACTGCGCGGGTGACGCAGCAAGTATAGATTACTGATCAACATGGGAACGGGGTCGCTCCAGCTGCCCAGCATCGAAATCGCGACGCGCGGCAGTGCGGGATCCCGGCGCTCCACGCGGCCCGGCTCGTCGGACGCCGCGCTGCCCGTAATGTGCTTCATGAAATGTATCAGTCCATGGCGCGCCACGAGCGCCGCGCGGGGCGCTTGCTTGACCCAGGGCTGCGTCTCGCCGAGGGTCGACCGAAACCACAGCCAAGGCAGATCTGCGCCGCGCGCGATGTCGAGTGCGACGAAACCGAAGGCCCGCGGATTCAGATCGATGGCATACAACCGATCGTGATCTGTGACTAGTTCGAGTTCGAATATTCCGCACGACAACAGCCGGTCGACCACCTGCAGACCGGCGTTGAGAATGCGCTCGTCCTCACAGGCGATCTGTATGGTGCTGACGCCAACATCGGGCGGCCACTGTTCCCGCTTGTAGGAAACGCTGGCGGCGAGGACACCGGCCTTGGCATCCTTGACCCCGCTGACGCTGTAAACCCGCTGGCGCGCGGCGGGCAAATAGCGCTGAATAAGCGGCCAACACAATTCGGGGTACATTTCGGCCAGGCCCTCTTGGCCTGGGTGCACTTGATATCGATGGTAGTAGAGAGTGAGTTCAGCGATATTTCTCACCAGCCGCCCGCGCTCGGCGGAGCCCACCACCAAGTGCGACTTCGGCTTGAGAATGATGGGGTAGCCCCACTGGGAAGCCGTCGCAATCGCGCCGTCCAGGTCGTCGGGCGACGCCGTCGCGAGTGCGGACTGACCGTCGATCGCGGAATGCTCGGCGAAGCGCGTCTTGATCAGGCAGGCCTCGATTTCCGCGAGCGGCGCGATGCTGCCTCTGACTGACGCGGGGAATTCGTCACGAAGCCTCGACGAATAGTACGCGATCAAGTCGGTCGTCGGCGCGATGCGCGTGATCTGGCCGCTGCGAATCTTCTCGCTCAGCCACGGCAGAAATCGGGCGGCATCTTCGACCGGCGGACAGGGAAAACGGCGTGTACAGTAACGCGAATAGCGGCCGGCCCCTTTGCCGTAAAAATGCAGCGGCACGCCCTGCCTGCCCAGCGAGAGCGCGAAAGCCAGCGTGGTCGCCCAATAATTATCAAATACCGCGACGGCGGGGATGGAAGCTTTGGTCACGAGCGGGCGCTGATCAATGACTCGCTCCGCTTCGGTACAAAAGTTCGACGAAGATGGCTGCTGATTTTGCGCGCGGTATAGCCCGCACCCAGTGCAAATCGCTCCAGCGGACCGAAAGACACCGCGGATGCGAGCCCAACGAAGTACAGTCCGGGTACGGACGACTCGAACTCGAGCGAGAGTTTCGGCGAGGCGCCCTCGCAACACACTTGCGAGCGCAGAGATTCCCCGAGAAAGGGCAGGCGCTGCAAATCGACCCGGTAACCCGTGCCGCAGATCAGATGATCCGCCTGCACGTCCAGTTGTTTGCCGGCCCGGTCCACGAAACTCACCCGAACCCCGCCATCGCGCGCCTCGGCGTGCTGCAACTGATATCCCGAATGCATGGGCACGTGGCCAACCAGTTGGTCGCGGATGAACCAAACGGCAGCAGGACCAAGGTGGCGCCGCACGACGCGCTGCCGCAGGCGCTGCGGCAGCAAATGAAACACGCCCGGCAACAACGTATAGACGGCGGATCGAAAATTCGGTCCCAGCCCGAAATTCGGATTGCGCATACGGTGCCAGATCGAAGGCCGCTTTTTGCCGGGCGGCAAGTGAAAAATAACGGGCTCACGCGAGACGATTTCCACGGAGGCGCCCTGGGCGAGCAACAGCGCCGCGATGTCGGTGGACGAGGCGCCCCGTCCCAAGACCAGCACGCGCTTGCCGGCATATCTCGCCAGATCATGATTGTCGGCGGAGTGAGTACACAAAGACGGCGGCAGGCTTCGCAGTTCTTCCGGCACATACTCGAAATGAGTGATTCCGGTCGCAACGATCACGCGTCGCGCCTGCAGCGATTGTCCGTCATCCAGAGTCAATACAAAGCCGCTCTCGGCGCGCTCCAAGTTCACGATCATGCGTTGGTCGAGCGACGGCACCATCTGCGACTGAAACGCCAAACCATAAGCGCAAAATACGTCGACGGGCACCGGCAGCCCCAAATCCGCATAGGGGACTCCCCTATCAGCGCAGTAGGCGCGCAGAGTCAGGCGCCGACCCGGATCGTACAGGTCCGAAGCAAACCCATCCGACTTCAAATGCATACCCTTCGGCATATGCGTGCGCCAATTGTGCATCGGCGGGCCGAAAATCTGAAAAGGCACATCCGCAGCCGCCAAATGCGCCGCAATCGACAGGCCGTAGGGACCCGCACCGATGATGGCAACTTCCGTTGAATTCACAATTTCATCGCCTTATTGGTTGATCTGAATGTTGGCAGGTCGAGGCGGACTCGACAAGAGCGTCCGCAATCGAGTTGCGGGAAGTGAGGCGCATGCACGGCTGCGAAGCGCGCCCTGACATTTCTTAACCAGAGCTAATCCCCTTCACGATCGGTGCGGACCCATTCGCGGGATTTGGAGGGATTCAGCATGAGCAAGACTTTCCATACCAGAAAACCCGGCGCTCTGGCAAGATCGAGCAAACCCTGAGCTCCCACCCCGCTCAATTGCCAGCCGCGTAATACGTACAGCACCAGACAAATTGCGAAGGCCGCGCTGATCTTCAACCAGACATCAAAAGCCGGCTGCCACAGCGACAATACCCCGGCGACCGCCATCAACGCGATGACATTGAGTGCGACATAGGAGAGGGGCAATACCAATAGATCGAGCGCGAGATCAAAGCAGATGGCGCTGCGCTGTCGCAGAGCTGCGCCTAGCAACTGCAGTGTTTTGTCGCGAATCAGCTGGAAGCGCCCCCCCTCCCAGCGCTGGCGCTGCTTGCGGGCCACTTGCTCGCCGGAGGCCATGTCGGCATCCGAGTGCGCCTCATCCGCATAGGCCACCCTGAACCCAACCAGCCCGATATCGATCCCGTACTCCAAATCTTCGGTCAATGAGAACGCGGCATACGGCACCGTCGTCAGCAGCTCGTGCGTGACACACCAGCCATTGCCGCGAATTCCGCACGACAGTTTCATGCGTTCGCGTGCGCGGGAGCGCACGATGTGGAACGAGGCCTTGGCGATGGTGATGAGGCGGGTGCGCCAGGAAGCCATTGGATTGAGCACGCCATAGTGCGCCTGAATTGCGTGCTCCCCCGTCTCGATGCGGGCCGCAAACGCCTCCAGCAGATTCGTCGACACTTCGGCGTCGGCATCGACCACCACCACGGCGTTCGCCCACGCATCGCTGAGACTTGCGCGAAATGCGTATTGCAATGCATAGCCCTTGCCGCGCAGATGGGTGTCGTGCCGTTCCCACACCCGCGCACCTGCACCGCGCGCCAGGGTTGCGGTCGTGTCACTGCAGTTGTCGGCCACCACCCACACGCGGAATCGATCGGCCGGCCAATCGATCTTCTTCAGGCTCTTCACCGTGCGTTCGATGACCGCCGCTTCATTGTGCGCAGGCACGATCACGTCGAATTGCAGTCGGCGCGAGGAGCGCGCGGGAATCCGCAACGCCCGCGACAGCAGCGTGCAGGCGAGCAGGTACAGGCACGCCAACCCCGCGGGCAACGCCAAACACAGTAATACAAGGTGTCCGAGGAGTATCATTACCCTGACGTGATGTCCCTACTTAATCGGTTATAAATGATACCACCCGCGAGACTTCAGCCCGGATTGCCATGTTACAGCCCGACATGGAATGAAAACGTGATTCGCTACACACCGGGTGCGCCATTGAATGCAAAGCACACCCGAGGGATCACTGTTTGACCCCGGAATCGCCAATGTGGAGCCGCGGCAAGCGGCACCTGTTGATTGCTTTGGGATTGCTGGCTACATTGGCCTATGTGGGGGTCGCCTTGGCCACCGATGCCGGCCAGGTGGCGAATGCTTTACGCCAGCTCGGCTGGTGGGGCTGCGCGGCGGTTCTGGGTTTGTCCGCCGTTAATTACCTGCTGCGCTTTTATCGTTGGCAGCACTATTTGTGGAAACTCGGCCGTGCATTGCCCGTCGGCCGTCATCTGCTCGTTTACATGAGCGGATTTGCGTTTTCGGCGGTGCCTGCCAAAGCCGGTGAGGCGGTGCGCTCGCTGTATCTCAAAGACCACGGCGTCGCGTTCAGCGAAAGTCTCGCCGCGCTGTTCGTCGAAAGGCTGCTCGATCTCTTTGTCATCATCGCCCTGGCGAGCATGATAGTCATCGATCATGCCGCGTATCGGCCGTTGCTGCTCGCCACTCTCGCTCTTTTGGGCGCCATGCTCGCCGGTGTTCGCCAGCCCATCGTAGCGAAATGGCTGGATCGGGTCGCGGCGCGCTTGGGCGGGCGCTCGGCTCGGTTGCTGGGGGCGCTGAGCAATCTGCTGGGGTCGTCCCAGCGGCTGCTGCGCCCGAAGCCATTGTTGTTCGGCATCGCCGTGGGCTTGATTGCCTGGTCCGCCGAGGGAATCGGCTTTGGATTCATTTGTGCCGGACTACACATCGAAGGCGGCCTTGGCACGCAGGTCGGCATCTACGCGCTGGCCCTCCTTGCCGGCAGCGCGGCATTCTTTTTACCGGCAGGGATCGGCGGAATGGAGATCGTGATGACGACTTTGTTGATCGAGCAAGGTACCGGATTGCGGACCGCCGTGATCGCAACCCTGCTGTGCAGACTGGCAACGCTCTGGTTCGCGGTGCTGTTGGGCGCGGGCGCGGCGGTCGCAACTGAAATGTTGGACCGACCCGAGCGGCTACCGCTCGCGCCATGAATAGCATTCCCGACTCGGTCCCCTTGTGCATCGACCTCGACGGCACATTGACGTCGGTGGATACACTTCACGAAGCGCTGCTGAGTCTCGCGCGTCAAGCGCCAGCAGCGTTGCTGTTGCTGCCCTTGCGGCGGCGACACGGCATAACGAGCGTGAGAAACGACGTCGAGGCCCGCGCGCGGCTCGATACTACTCATTTGCCGTTCAACCAACCCCTGC
This sequence comes from Gammaproteobacteria bacterium, assembly GCA_040002315.1. GTDB lineage: Bacteria > Pseudomonadota > Gammaproteobacteria > Steroidobacterales > Steroidobacteraceae > Bog-1198. The sequence goes on along the minus strand of JBDUEQ010000088.1, from coordinate 13,810 downwards.
TCGTCTGGCTGAGAGCCGAGCGGGCCAAGGGCCGCCGCCTGGTGCTCCTGAGCGCAGGCGACTCGAGGATCGCCGCTCAGATCGCGGGACAACTGGGCTTGTTCGATCAAATCGTCGATCGCGCAAGAGTGATCGGGCAGTTCGGCGAACGAGGATTCGATTACGCCGGCAGCAAACCCGCCGGCGAGGCGATGTGGCGAGCCGCACGCCGGGCAATCGTCGTTGGCAGCGGGACGCAGGCCGCGCGCGTGGGGCGCATTGCGGAGGTGGAGCGCGTGTTCGGCTGCGCGGCATCGGGCCCCAGGGTGTGGATCAAAGCCATGCGCCTGCACCAGTGGGTCAAGAACATGCTGATATTTGTGCCCGCTCTGCTGGCGCACAAAATCCTCGAGCCTGCGATTTTCCTGGAATGTGTCGCGGCGTTCCTCGCCTTTGGGTTGTGCGCGTCGAGTGTCTACTTGGTCAACGACCTGCTGGATCTCGGCGCCGATAGACAGCATCCGCGCAAGCACAAGCGCCCGTTCGCCAGTGGTGAATTGTCGGCTCGAAGCGGCCTGTTCGGCGCCTGCGTTCTGCTCGGCGGATCGGCGCTGCTGGCGGGATGGGTCGGCGGCCGATTCGCGGCGGTATTGGGTGGATATTATGCGCTCACCTGGGCCTATTCGTTGCGCTTGAAGCGCGCAGCTCTGGTCGACGTGATGACCTTGGCCGGCTTGTACACCATTCGGATCATCGCCGGCGCCGCAGCCACGGGAATTGCGCCGTCATTCTGGCTGTTGGCATTTTCCGTGTTTATTTTCTTGAGTCTCGGATTCGTCAAGCGCTATACCGAACTCGATGACTCGCGAGAGGCGGGCAAGGCGGACAGCGCGGGTCGCGGCTACCAAGCGACCGATCTGCCGCTGCTGATGACTCTGGGCGTGACCTCCGGCTACTGCACCGTCGTCGTCATGGCGCTGTACATCAACAGCACGGACTCGCAGGCGCTATACCGGCACAACCAGCCGCTGTGGTTGGTGTGCCCCCTGCTCTTGTACTGGATCAGCCGGATCTGGCTGCTGACGACGCGCAATCAAATGCTCGATGATCCGGTGGTGTTCGCGCTGCGCGACCGATTGAGCCTGGTTGTCCTGGGTTTGCTCGGCCTGATCATGCTGATCTCGATTTGATGCGACAGTCCGGCAATCCCACCTCCTGGGGCGGCCAGCCACGGTGCCGGGCATCGGCCATTGCCGAAATTCACGATCGATTCGCAGCCTTGCCGGGCGAGTCGCAAGTCCCAATGCTGGCCTATGGCAACGGCCGCAGCTACGGTGATGTGTGCCTCAATGACGGCGGCATGCTGCTGCGGACCCGCGGCTTGGATCGTTTCATCGGTTTCGATACCGCCGCCGGCATCCTCGAATGTGAAGCCGGCGTATTGATCAGAGATCTCGTCGATCTGGTGCTGCCGCAGGGCTGGTTTCCGCCTGTAACGCCGGGCACCGCCTTCGTGACCGTCGGCGGCGCCATCGCCAACGACGTGCATGGCAAGAATCACCACCTTGCGGGTTGCTTCTCCCATCACGTGCTCGAGTTCGACCTGTGCCGCTCCGATGGCAGCAGGATTCGATGCTCACCCCGGGAAAATGCCGACTGGTTCAGCGCGACGGTCGGGGGACTGGGACTCACGGGTCTCATCAGCCGCGTCAAGCTGAAATTGCGCCGCGTACAAGGCCCGTGGATACGCGGGGATAGCCTGAGATTCGCAAACTTGCGGCAATTCTTTGCCTTATCGGCACAGTCCGATCGCGACTACGAATATACGGCCGCCTGGGTGGACTGCGCCGCTTCGGGGTCCGCACTCGGCCGTGGGGTATTCATGCGCGGCAATCACGCCCCGGGCGAGGGCCGCGAGCCGCGGCGATTCCCTCTGACGGTGCCCCTTACGCCGCCGGTCTCACTGGTCAATGCTGTGACTCTGCGGCTTTTCAATCAGTTGTATTACCGCCGCCGCGGCGCCTCGCGGCGCAACGTGCAATGGCATTACCGGCCCTTTTTGTATCCGCTCGACGCCATAATGCATTGGAATCGCATCTACGGGCCGCGCGGCTTTTTTCAGTATCAATGTGTGGTGCCCCAGGCGGTGGCCGAGCCGTCGCTGCAGGAAATGCTGCACAGGGTTTCGCGATCGGGAGTCGGTTCATTCCTGGCAGTGCTCAAGAACTTCGGCACGAGCACTCCCTTGGGCCTGCTGTCGTTCGCTCGTCCCGGAACCACGCTCGCGCTTGATTTCCCGAACCGCGGCGCACCTACCCTGCAATTGCTCGAAGCCTTGGATGAAATCACCTGCAGCGCCGGCGGCGCGGTTTATCCTGCCAAGGATGCGCGCATGTCGGCGGCCTCGTTTCAGCGATTCTTTCCCGCTTGGCGACAATTCGCCGAGCGTGTGGATCCGCAATTCTCGTCGTCCTTTTGGCGGCGTGTGACCTAGGAGCATGCGATGCGACGTTTGCTGATTGTTGGAGGGACCTCGGCCATCGCCGAGGCGACAGCACGGGAATTTGCCGCACGAGGCGATTCGCTCTGTCTGGTGGGACGTTCCCGGGAACGCCTTCAGGCCATAGCCGACGACCTGAAGATCCGCGGCGCGGACGTGGTAACGGTGTTTTGCCTAGACGTGCGCGATATCTCCGCCTACGAGGCCATGCTGGACGCGGCCAGCCGCTCGCTCGATGGGCTCGACGGTGCGCTGATCGCTCACGGCACTCTGTCGGACCAGCAGGCCTGCGAGCGTTCGGTCGACGTCATGCTCGATGAAATTCAGGTCAATGCGCTGTCTGTGATGGCGCTTTGCACGCTCTTGGCCAATCGTTTCGCGGCGCAGCGGCGCGGTGTGATAGCCGTGATCTCATCCGTCGCCGGCGATCGGGGCCGCGGCTCGAACTATGTATATGGAGCGGCGAAAGCCGCGGTCACTGCCTTTACCAGCGGCTTGCGCCAACGCCTGCGGCCGCACGGAGTATCCGTGCTGACGGTCAAGCCCGGCTTCGTCGACACACCCATGACTGCAGCGTTTAAAAAGGGATTTCTGTGGGCTGCGCCGCGCACAGTGGCCAAGGAGATTGCGGCGGCAATGTTGGACGGTGCTCCCGTGATCTACACGCCGGGGTTCTGGCGCCCCATCATGTGGGTGATCAGGTCGATACCCGAATCCGTATTTCGCCGGTTGTCGCTTTAGCGCTGGGCTTCGCCGACCCGGCCGCCGTCGCCGGCCGCAAAATAATTTGCGTGCGTCGCAGTAGATTGAATATGCGCGGTCCGCGCACGAGATAACGGCTCGCCAAGCGCCGCGGGTCGTGGGCCAGGCGAAACAGCCATTCGATGCCGAGACGCTGCATCCACAGCGGCGCACGCGTCTCGACACCGGTGAGAAAATTGATCGATGCGCCGACGCACAGCGCTAAGCCACGCGCCCTGCCCCGCGCCTTCAATTGCTGCGCGAGTATTTCCTGTTGCGGGGCACCCACCGCCAACAAGCAGAAGCGGAATGGACTTTGCGACTCGATGAACTTAAGGCATTCTTCGACCGCGGCCGGATCACGGATAAATCCCATGGGAGGGTTGAAATGGCGCAACCCCTTCAGCCCGTAGCGATCGGCGAGTGCTGGCGCCTGCCAGTCGTCGCCGCCTATCAACAAGATCGGATCGTCTGCTTGGATCACGTGGTCAAATAGTTGCGCCGTCAAGTCACTGCCGGGGCACACTTTGGCGTGCAGGCCCTGGGTGATGGAGAACAAGTGAGACAGGAATCGGCTGTCGAGCAAGATGTAGGCGGCCTCGCCATACAGAGCACGAAACGCTGGGTCATCGTGGAAGCGAATCAAATGATCGACATTCGGAGTGACCACGAAGCCGTATTTGTCCTCACCAAAATCAGCCGCCAACCGGACGAATTCTTCGACGCTGTAGTCATCGAGTTTGAAAGGCAATGGCATAATGGTGGATAGCTTGTTAAGCGCCTGTACTAGCTCAGTTTGAATAGTAAATCGACGGATAGCTGACTGCCATGATGCACATCGCAAATGAACTACCCGAAAACTCCGTTCTGGCGGCCGATATTTGTATAGTGGGAGCCGGGGCAGCAGGGATTGTAATCGCATTACAGCTCATTGACGCGGGCCTTGATGTAATTCTGCTCGAATCAGGCAATCTGGGGCCGTCGGACGAGGCCCAGGCGCTGTACGCCGGAGAGGTCACCGACGAACGCCTGCACAGCCCCCCGGATCGCTACCGCCAGCGCCGTTTTGGAGGAACCACCACCATTTGGGGCGGCCGCTGCATGCCTTTCGATGCCATCGACTTCGCGCAGCGCGACTATGTGCCCGACAGCGGTTGGCCGTTCAGGTTGCAAGAATTGTTGCCCTTTTATCCTCAGGCAAACCAGCTCTGCGAGGCGGGACAGTTCGCCTATACGGCGGAGAATGCGTTCAATCGCCCCTTGCCGCCCATGATCGACAATTTCGACTGTCGTAATTTCACCACGAATACCCTGGAACGGTTCAGTTGCCCTACGGATTTCGGCGCGCGTTATGGTAAGAAACTGCGCTCGGCACGGAATATCCGGGTGTTGCTCGATGCCACCGTCACGGCGCTGCATCTGAATGAATCAGGTCAACGCGTCGTTGCCGCCTCGGTGCAATCCTTGGGCGGCCGCCGCTTCACCGTGCAAGCGGGCCAATTCATTCTGGCCGCCGGCGGACTCGAGGTTGCCCGTCTGCTGCTCGCGAGTTGCGATGTTCAGCGCGGTGGCCTCGGCAATGCGCACGATGTCGTAGGCCGGTACTACATGTGCCATATCGCCGGCACCATCGGGGCGATCAAGATCGAGCGGCCGTTGCATGCCGTCTGGCATGGCTACGATATTTCCGACGAGGGAGTCTATTGCCGCAGGCGGCTGGCGCTGCGGCCGGAAGTTCAGCGCGAACAGGGTATCGGCAACTTCATCGCCCGCCTGCACCACCCGCGAATCACGGACCCGGCCCATCGCAACGCAGTGCTCTCGCTGCTATTTCTGTCGAGACCGCTGATCCCGTATGAATATGCGAAACGCCTGCATGGCGACGCGCGCTCTTCGTGGCGCGCTTGGGCAAAGCACATCGGCAATGTGATGACGGACCCATTCGATGCATTGAGTTTCGCGTGGCACATGCTGAAAGATCGCCGGCTCGCGCAGCGCAAGTTTCCCTCGATCATCATCAAGTCCAAGGCCAACCTTTACAGCATCGATTATCACGCGGAGCAGCAGCCGAATCGGAACAGCCGCGTAACTCTGACCCCGCATCGCGACCCTATGGGAGTACCGCGGATCAACATCGATTGGCAGTACACCCGCGGCGATGTCGATACCGTGACGCGTGCATTGGCCCTGCTGGCGGATGAGTTCAAACAGGGCGGTGCCGGCACATTGCAGTACGATCCGGCGACCGTCGAATTTGAAATGACGCGTTATGGAGCCTATGGCGGACATCACATCGGCACCGCGCGCATGGGAACGGATCCTCGCACCAGCGTGACTGACGCTGACTGCCGTGTCCACGGAATCGATAATCTGTACGTCGCGGGTTCCGCCACCTTCCCCACCTCCAGCCAGGCCAATCCGACGCTGACCATCGTCGCGCTGGCGCTGCGGCTCGCGGCGCGGCTGAAGCGAGCGGCGATTCCCGCAGTGCGCGCTCAGACGGGGCAACCGTGAGCACGGTTCGCGTGCTGGTGCTCGGCGCCCACCAATTCTTGGGACGGAGACTCTGCGCTGCGCTGCGAGCCACAGACTGGGCGTCCTGCTCGAGCGACGACCCCGCATTCGATGAGCGCAATCCGCAAGCCTTGGGCGTTGCGCTCGGCGCATGCGATGCGATCGTCAATGCCGTGCAGGGCAGCCCGGCGCAGATCAGCGCCGCCGCACAGCGCTTGTACGCGCCAGCCCACCCGCTCACGGCGCGGCCGCGCATCGTGCATTTGAGTTCGATGACCGTGTACGGTTCGGCTGTCGGCGAGGTTGACGAGGACACCGAGTTGCGTGCCGACTTGGGAGATTATTCCGCGGCTCAGCTTGCGGCCGAACGGCGCGCCGCAGCGTACCCGAATAGTGTCGTGCTTCGACCCGGATGTGAATACGGTCCCGCTTGTCCTGATTGGAGCGTGCGAATTGCGCGGCTGCTGCTGGCGCGGCGGCTCGGCGACCTGGGCGCGGCCGGCGATGGTTACTGCAATCTGATTTATCTGGATGACCTGATCGGCGCCATCCTGATCGCGCTGCGCCTGCCGCAAATAGCGGGGCAGGCGTTCAATGTGGCGATGCCCCAACCTCCGACCTGGAACGAGTATTTCACCTTGTTCGCCTGCGCGCTTGGAGCGGTGCCGGTGCGGCGTATCGGATACCGCCGGCTGCGGCTGGAAAGCAAAGTCCTGGCCCCGCCGCTGCGTATCGCCGAGATTCTCGCGCGCCGCCTGCACCTGGCGGGCCGCACACCGGCGGTTCTGTCACCCTCGCTGCGGTACACCTGCGAGCAGGAGATCCGGTTGAATTCGAGCAAAGCTGAACGTCTGCTCGGTATGCGATGCATAGCTTTGGAGAAGGGCCTGGCGAACGCCGCGGAATCGTTCACCGCAGGCGGGTGAGGTTACTCAAATTTGCCTTTCAGCTCGATGCCGACGATGGTTCCGTTGAAACTGAAATTAGTCCGGTTCGAGCTGCGCGTGTCATAGCGCCCGTAAGGGCGGATAGCCAGCCAGCGCAGCACCTGATAATTGAGCGCCAGGTTAAAATCCCCGTAGCTGTCCACGCGGCCGTTATCGAACGTGTCTGCGACAGATTGCTGACCGAAGGAAGCACGCGTATAAGACAACTCCCCGTTGACGGTGATGAGGCCGGTGGCCGCCCATGTGGCGGCGAGGCTGCCGCTGGTATCAGTCTCGGTGCCGCCGCCAACGACGTAAATATTGATCTGCCGCTTCAGTTCTGCTTTGATCGATGTCTTGGCGGAAACTTGCCGCGTCAAGCCAATCGATCCGGTCACCCCGCTGGTGGTGAGATCGCTTCCGTCGTAGGTGCGTTTGGAATACCCGAGGGAACCGTTCAGTATGGAAACCGCACCCTGGCCTCCGTAGCTGAAGACAAAGAGGCCATTGTTCTGGTTGTATTTCGATGGATTGACGCTTTCCTTGAACTCGCCGTTCAATCGGCTGACCTCAACGCCGTACGACAGATTCCCAGCGCCCAGGCGGCGTACTGCCACCCGTTCGGTATTCTCATTGACTTCCGAATCTTCAAATCCTTGCAACGGAGTCTTCGAGTTGTGCACGATGACGCCGGCCTCGATACGGAAACGGCTGGCGAGCTTGAAGTTGATGTTCGCCGTCTCATCTTGAGTGGTATCGACTTCCAACGCTGTCGACTCGCGATTCATGAACAGCGCCTGTCGCTTGTCCCGGCGCACGTCGAAGTTGCCGTCGAATAGATCCCCCAGCGCCCAAAAATAATCCAAATCCCCCAAGTATTCTTGGTGTGTCAAGCGCGTGTAATGCGCGTACTGGATTTCCCTCCCTTCGAATAGCGCAGTGAGTTTTTGCTGACCCCAATTGCCGTTCACAGCCAGTGCGATCTGATAGGTGCTGATGGTATCGCCGCGCGTCAAATCACCTTGCTCGACCAGCACCAGATCTCCCGCCGGCACGGCGAAGATATTCGAGTTGTGCTCAAAGTCGATCGAGGCCTGGGGCACGAATTTAAGTTCAGCGCGCGCCGCACCCGGCCAGGCGAGCAACACCGCGGTTGCTGCACAGCATGAAAACCCTGCAAGACTTGATAATTTGGACACGATGGAACCAACATCCCTTTGCCAGCACTCTTATGCGGGTGTCCCGATGATACCGCCCGGCGCTCGCAGCCGAAAGTATAGCGCAGTAAGCTGCAAGTCCGCGATTCACTTCGGGCGATTGATTCACCTAGTTATCCCATGATCGGCGGCCTCGCGCTGCGCGCGACTTCACAGTTATTTGCGCCGAAATGTCTCACGAAGGAGACATATTGCCCGTGATCTTGAACTGCGTTTTAGTGCAGCTCGAAATTAGTCGCGGGGCTCCTCGAGTGAACACGATTATCAGACATCTGCGGCAAGGAATTTTCGCGATCGCCGTGGGCGCCGCGGTTGCTGCGTGCGGTGGCAGCAATAGTGCCTCGACGGACACAAACGACCCAGCCTCGGCGAGTGCGGGTACCGTCGTGTTGTCGGCCACCGCGTTCCCGGTCAATCAGCGCGCCGGCACCGTTAAAGTGGTAGTCCACCGCAGCGGAGGTTCTGCGGGTGCCGTGACCATCGAGTACACCACGACGAACGGCACGGCCGTCGCGGGCGCCGATTTCACCGCCACCAGCGGCACTCTCGAGTGGGCGGACGGTGAAACGACGGCAAAGAGCGTTTCCATTCCGATCAGCACGGCGAACGGGTGGAGCGGCACCAAGAGTTTTAATGTGACTCTGTCGAACCCGTCGGGGGGCGCCGAGATCGGTAGTCCGTCCGCGGGCAGCGTCGAGATCACCGGAAGCGGCACCGCTCCCGGCGCCGCGTCGGGTGCTCTCAATCTGACCGCATCGACCTACACGGTCGCTCAGAACGCCGGTACGGTGGTGGTCAAGGTCAGTCGAACCGGCGGCTCCAGCGGCGCCGTCGGCATTACGTACACGACCACTGATGGAACAGCGGCCGCGGGGACCGACTACACCGCCGGCAGCGGCACCCTCGATTGGGCGGACGGCGATTCGGCGTCCAAGAATATTACGATCGCGATCAGCAATGCGACGCCGTTCACCGGCAGTAAGACCTTCATGATCGCTCTGTCTGCACCCACGGGAGGCGCCGCGGTCGGTTCCCCCAGCAGCGCGACTGTGAACATCGATGGCTCCTCAGTGGCCACCACTCCCGGCACCATCGCACTATCCGCATCGGCTTATGGCGTGAAGCAGAGTGCGGGATCGCTTCTCGTCACCGTCAACCGCAACGGCGGGTCGAGCGGCGCGGTCAGCGTGCACTATGCGACCTCCGATGGAACCGCAGCAGCCGGCACGAACTACATCGCTAAACAGGGCACATTGAACTGGGCCGGCGGCGCATCGACCGCGCAGACCTTCTCCGTGACCATCAACGCCTCTCCCGTGCTCACCGCGAGCAAAACTTTCACCATCACGCTGTCGGCTGCCGGCGGCGGCGCGGCCTTGGGCACGTCGAGCGCCACGGCGACGATCAATCTCGCCAGCGTCTCGTCGGGTACTTCGGTGCGCGTGCAGGGCAACCACTTGATCGATGCCAGCGGCAATAATCTGCAATTACGCGGCGCCGATGTCAGCGGTTTGGAATTCGCGCCGATTGACGGCTCGCCGGGGTCCGATGGCTGGGGCGGCCAAAAGCCGAACCTGTCGGCAATCGCGGCATGGAAGATCAATGCACTGCGCATCCCGCTGAACGAGGCGAGTTATCTGGGATACATGACCTACAACGCCAACGGCAGCCAACACAATCCAGATCCCAGCGGCAACTACAAGCAAGTCGTCCAGCAGCTCGTGACCGACGCGACCGCGCTCGGCATGTATGTGATTTTGGATTTGCACAAGAATGCGCCCAAGGGATTGGTGAACGGCACTCTGATGCAGGTCGCGCCGCAATCCGCGACGCAGAACCAAATGGCGGACGCCGACAATTCGGTGGCGTTCTGGACGGCCGTCGCCAATGATTTCAAGGATTCGCCGAACGTCATTTTCGATCTGTTCAACGAACCCTACTTCGACCACGTGATCGCACCGTCGGGCGTGACTGGCACCGCGGTCGCGTGGACCATTCTGAGGGATGGCGGCACGAACACCCTGTTCTATGCCGATAACACCACATTCACCGCGCCTTGGACCTCGGCAGGCATGCAGGCAATGCTCAACGCCGTGCGTGCGACTGGCGCGACCAATGTCGTCATGACCGCGGGTGTCTCCTGGGCACAGGACACCAGCCAATGGGTGCAGTACGCGCCGGTCGATCCGCTCAAGCAATTGGCTTGCTCCTGGCACGCCTACCCCGGCGGCGGCGGCCTCCCGGGCTTTGGGCAGAGTAATTACACCTGGGCGGCGGCCATCCTCGCCGCGGGCTATCCCATCATCATCGGTGAGACCGGGGATGGCAGTTCCAACGCGACACTGTTGCCCAATTTGCTGCCGTGGGCGGATACGCACAATGTCTCGGTACTGGCCTGGACGTGGAATGCCTGGGGCTCGTCGGACAACGATTTGATCACCAACGCCAACGGCACCCCCACGGCCGGCGAAGGTGCGACTTTCAAGGCCTGGACCTTGAATCACCCATGAAGTGATTCGCGATTCACTGTCCGCCGCTGTCGAGGCTGCTACCATGGGGTAGCAGTTTCGACGACAGGTGGTACTAGGCATGAATTACGCGACCCCCAGGCAGATCTCGGGCCCCGCGTCTGCATTGGCGATCGCGCTGATGCTGGCGGCACCGGTATGGCCTAGCAGCTCCGCAGCCGGCTACGCCGCCGATGCTCCGGCGCCCTCCGTGCGCGTTCAGGGCAATCACTTGATCGACTCCGCCGGGAAGGTCCTGCAATTGCGGGGCGTCAATGTCAGCGGATTGGAATTCGCGCCCATCAATGGCCAACCGGAGCCCGATGGCTGGGGCGGGCAGAAACCTAATCTCTCGGCCATTGCCAAGTGGAAGGCCAATGCGCTGCGCGTGCCGTTGAACGAGGCCAGCTACTTGGGCTACCTATGCTACGACCCGCCCTCCGGAACCGTGCATAAACCCGATCCGGCCGGCAACTATAAACAGCAAGTCAAGGAGTTGGTGACCGATGCCACCGCCCGCGGTTGGTATGTCATCCTGGATCTGCATAAGAACGCCCCCAACGGCACGGTCAACGGCAAGACAGTGCCCATCGCGCCGCAATCGTCGGCGCAGAACGAAATGGCGGATGCCGATCACTCTTTGGCTTTTTGGACTGCGATTGCCAACGACTACAAGGGCTCCCCGAACGTCATTTTCGATTTGTTCAACGAACCGCACTTCGACAATTTCAATTCGCCGCCCGGCGCATGGAGCAATGCTGCCTGGACTCTGTTGCGCGACGGCGGCACCGGCCGGGTGTTCTACGGCGCCAATACCACCTTCACCCAAAATTGGACCTCGGCCGGCATGCAGGCGATGTTGGATGCGGTGCGTGCCACCGGCGCAACCAACGTGGTCATGTCCGCCGGTGTCAGTTGGGCGCAGGACAATAGCCAATGGCTGCCATACGCGCCGCGCGATCCGCTCAAGCAATTGGCTCTGTCATGGCACACCTATCCGAAGTACGGCGCCAAGTTTGGAACACCGGACTACAATTTTCCCGGGTTTTCCCAAGGCTTCGATTGGGCACAGGCGGTGCTCGACGGCGGTTACCCCATCATCATCGGCGAGATGGGTGACCAAGCCACAAACGGCACCAAGGCAGTGCCGTTCTTGACCGGCATGTTCGCCTGGGCCGACCAACGCCAGGTCTCCGTGTTCGGCTGGACGTGGAACGCCTGGGGAACGCCCAACAATCAGCTGATCAAGGACGCCGGAGGCACTCCCACGGACGGACAAGGCGTCGCGTTCAAGAATTGGTTCGTGAATCACAAATGACATTCGGACCCGCATAGTTGCTGCGCGACGCCGGCGGCCGCGCCGAAGCATTTTGCCGCCTTGCAGCGTACGGCAGCTCTTTGCTGGTGGCCGCACCGTTCATTTATCACCTGATGCGGGGATCGAGCGCGTACCTCGGACTTCTCGAGGATGATTATTTCTATTACGCCAATGTTGCGGACAATCTCGTCTCCACGGGCAGGCTGACCTACGACGGCTCAACCCTGACCAATGGATTCCACCCTCTGTGGTTCTGCGTCATCACGTTATTGCGTCTGACCACGGGAAGGTTCGGCGCACCGTACTACGTTGCCCTCACCCTGATCTGCGTCGTCGCAATGGGGCTGACCTATGAACTAGGCCGGCGATTCGCGCGCGAACTCGGTGCGCCGGCGGCAGTCGCGGCGGTGATCGCCACCCTTTATTCCGTGGCCACCGCGCGGCTTCTGGCCAGCGGCATGGAAAGCATCATTGCCGTTCCGCTGCTGCTGTGGTTTCTGGTCGAAGTATCGCAGTCGGTGCCGCTCACGGCCGCGAGAGCCGCCAAATTGGGCTTCATCGGCTCGCTCGCGATTCTTGCGCGACTCGACATCGCCTTGGCGGTCGCACTGGCCCTCGTCGGATACTTCGCCCTGGTGCGTCCGCGCCCGGCCGAGGGTTTCAAACTGCTGGCTTGCTTCGGCGCCGGCGGAATTCTGCTGCCTCTGTATACCATCGCAAACTGGTTCGCGTTCGGCTCGCCCTTTCCGGTCTCCGCGGCGGCGAAACATCTGCTCGTGAAGTCCGGGATCAGCGTCGGTTACTTGCGTTATGTCGCATTCGGCACGGACTATGGCCCGACCATTGCAGTGATCTTGCCGCTCGGCGTGGTGGCGCTGACGTTGCTTGTAAGGCAAGACCCATTGCATCGCCCCGCCGCTCGATTTGCGGGTGCGGTTGCGCTGTGCTTCGCCGCCGTTTTCTTTATCCTCAACGCTTTGACGGGATGGATCTTCTTCGGTTGGTATGCGTACCCCCTGCCGGCGGCGACCATCGCGGCGTTGGTGTTCATTTACCAGCGTTTCGCGCGATCATGGGCCTCGCCTCGGACGCTGGCGGTGGCCGCGGGCGTGCTGGTCGCCGTGTCGCCGGCACTTGCCGTTCGCTACTTCGTCGAACATGGGCCGAAATGGTCCATCAGCGACAATTCCTTGCTCGCCACGGGTTATGACCTGGCCCGGCACATGCAAAGTCACGACGGCCTGCTGTCGATGGGAGCGATCGCGGGCGTTGTGCGTTATGTGGCGGACCGACCGCTGCTGCAACTCGAAGGCATCATCGCCGATCAAGGGATGGTCGAGCACATACGCCGTCAGGACCCATTGGATCAGGTGCTGCGTCAATATCATGCCGACTATCTGATTGTGAGCGTCGCGGGGATAGCGCTGGAACGGCGGAACGGTTGCTATCTCGTGACCGAACCCCACGCCCAATGGGCCGGGACACGAACGGCCAAGATGCGTGGAGCATTGTGCTCGGAACCCATCGAACACTTTTTCACCGAGGCGGGCGCGAATCCATGGTCCGTGTTCCCGCGGATCGAGTCGTTCGTTTGGGACCTGCGCACGGCGCACTGGCAAGATCAGCCGCTCTAAGACGCGGTCCAAGCACCTTTGCACGTCGTTGTCCCGCGACGGCATCGAAATTTCTCAAAGAAAATGTCCAAGCGTTTCGCAGAATTGCGCGCGGAATGTTGCGTAGATTGCGCGCGCCGGATGCAAATGCTCTGCTCACGCGTGCCCAGGATTTATCGGTCTCGCGTCGCTTTTCCGAGACAATTGCTTTAATTAATTGACAAGCTAATGTGACCGCAAATCTTATTTTGGCCGTTATTTTGAATTTCGAGGATTAGCAATGTTGTCGAGAGAGCAGCGCTTGCCGTTAGCCATTTTTGCGGCGGCCTCATTGGTGGTGGGTTGCGGAGGAACTTCGGCCGGTATTGCGACAAATAGCGCACCTGAATCATCAGCACCCTCGCCCACTCCAGCACCAGCTCCGACACCAACGCCGACACCAACACCAACGCCGACGCCGACGCCGACGCCGACACCAACGCCGACACCAACGCC
>JBDUEQ010000087.1:0-12016 GCA_040002315.1 Gammaproteobacteria bacterium | reverse complement strand
TAGCGTTCGCTTAGCGTACCGCGTCGCCTATCGCCTATTCAGGCTGTTTCGGCGTCCGGCCAGAGTAGAACGCCTAGGTGCTCGCAGGCCTCGATCAGGGCCGTGGCGGCCTCGCGAGTGCTGGCGTCGAGGCGCCTGTCATGAGTCAGAAGCCAGGTCAACCGCGCCCGCCGCGATCGGGCCGACGGCTCGCTATCGAAAAGCGCCGGGAACAACCCTAAGGCATCGACGAATTCACGCATCGGCGCGGAGGACGGGGCGCTCGGCGCCGCGGTCAGCAGTAATTTCAGCCAGGTGACGCAGCGCTTGGCGAGCCCGGCTCGCGTGATGCCCAAACTGGTGCGGCGGCGCGATTCGCCATCCGCCAGCGAATCGGCGAGATTGCGGTAGCGCTCGACCGCGGCTTCGTCCGCAGGCAAGGCGGGGCTGGCATCCGATAACACCGAGCGCAATAAGTCGGCAAGCAGCAGCGACAGCGACTCGGCCAAGAATCGTTGACACTGTTCCGTATCGGGGCGTGCCAATTGTTCCCAAGACAGAGGACCACCAATTCGTCTGGCGTTCGGTGACTTTGACATGGCTCCCAGTGTAGCGGCTCCGCTGCCCATCGCAACTATGCCAAAATGCGACCGACGTCACTGACAGTGCGAATACTCGCAAAAACGCACGCCACGGCCTTTAGTATGCGTTCAACCGCCGATTCATCGAAAAATTAATTTTCATGGAATCCAGAAGTCAGCTCGTCCCGGGTAAGTGCGTGCCGTTAGGCCGGGAGGTGCGCCGCATCGTCGCTCCCAACGCGGGCCTGATGACCGGACCCGGTACGAATACCTACCTGATCGGACGGGGCGACGTGGCGGTGCTCGATCCGGGGCCCGACGATGCGCGGCACTTGGATGCCATTTTGCGGGCAGCCGGCCCTGCCATTCGCTGGATCATCGTCACACATACGCATCCGGATCATTCGCCGCTCGCGAAGCGGCTCGCCGAACGCACCGGCGCGCGGCTCATCGGCCTGCCGCCTCCCGGCGACGGTCGGCAAGACACCACCTTCACTGCGCAGCAACTTCCAGGCGATGGGGAGCAGCTGACATTGGGCGAAAGCCGTTTGATTGCAATCCATACGCCCGGGCATGCATCGAATTGCGTGTGCTATCTGCTGGAAGGCGGGCGGCTACTGTTCACCGGCGACCATGTGCTCGAAGGCGTAACACCGGTAATCTTGCCGCCCGACGGCGATATGTCGGCGTACCTGCAATCCCTCAGCAAGCTGGAGTCGCGGGACTTCGAGCGAATCGCACCCGGACACGGAGATGTCATCGAGCACGGCAAGGGGGTGCTGAAGGCATTACGCGTGCATCGGCTGGCGCGCGAGGCGAAGGTGCTGCGCAGCTTGCACGGCCTAGCCGCCGCCACTCTGGATGAGCTCACGCCGGTGGTGTATGACGATGTGCCCGCCGATCGGCACTGTTGGGCGCGGCTTACGCTCGAGGCCCACTTGATCAAGCTGGCGCGCGAGAGCCGCGTCAGTGAATCCGGCGGTCGCTGGCGTCCGGGCTGTCCATGAAGGCTCGACTGGAGATACAGCTGCACGCGGCGAGCGTGCGGCGCGGCGACCGTTGGGTGCTGCGCGGCGTCACGTGGCGGCTCCGTTCCGGTGAACGATGGGCGCTGATCGGCGACAACGGAGCCGGCAAGACACAGCTGCTCAAGTTGCTGGGCGGCGATGTGTGGCCCACGCCGGACCGGGCGCCCGGCTCAGGATTCGAAAGGCGCTATCGCATCGGCCGCCTGCCGATCGATCTGATCGACGCCAAGCGCCGCATCGCCTACATCGGCGCCGAGCAGCAGGACAAATATGCGCGCTACGGTTGGAATCTGCGTGTGCGCGATCTGGTCGCAACCGGATTGCATCGCACGGATTTATTGCTGCTGCCGGTCACGTCGCGGCAGGCGCAGCGGGTGAGCGCCACCTTGCGCGCCTGCGGCTTGTCCCGTCATGCATCCCGTGATTTCCTGTCTCTGTCGTATGGGCAGAAGCGCCTGGCGTTATTGGCGCGCGCGCTGGTGCAGGACCCGGATTGGCTGCTGCTGGATGAACTGTATAACGGGCTCGACGTGCAATATCGGCGGCGCATAGATGCGGTGTTGGGCGGGGCACTGCGTCGGGGGCAGTCATGGGTGGCGACCGCCCATCGGGCGGGCGATGTGCCCGGCGGCACTCGCTGCATGCTCGAGCTTGCGCAGGGCAAGGTGGCATTGATCAAGCGTATTCGCGCCTCGGACCTCGTGCGTCTAGCCGAGCAGGCTGGGGAAACCGCGCCGCGACGCCGACGCGCTCAAGGAACTACAGTGCGCGGGCGCATGGCGCCCGAAGGCGCCGTGCGCGGCCGCGTCACGAAGGCGAGCGCACCGGTACTGGTGCACCTGTCGCACGTCGATCTGTACGTCGAGTATCGATTAGTGCTGCGCGACCTCAATTGGCAATTGCGAAACGGCGAGCACTGGGCGGTGTACGGCGCAAATGGCGCGGGAAAATCCAGCTTTTTGAAGCTTATCTACGGAGATTTAGCGCCTGCATTGGGTGGCGTGATCGAGCGCCGCGGATTTCCCACGGGCTCGCCGATAGCGGAATGGAAGCGGCAGATCGGCTATGTGTCCCCGGAACTGCAAAGCGATTATGCCGTCGATGTCAGCCTCATGGATCTGGTCGCGAGCGGCCGTTATGCCAGCGTCGGCCTGGTCGATGAACCCACCGCTTTGGACTGCAGGGCTGCGAAGCGCTGGCTGCAGTCCTTCGGCCTCAAGTCGGTGGCCAACCGGCGTCCGCGCGAGTTGTCCTATGGCGAGCTGCGCCGCGCGCTCATCGCGCGCGCGATGGCGGCCGATGCACGCATCCTCTTGCTGGATGAGCCGCTGACCGGCCTCGATCCCAAGCAGCGGGGCATCATGAAGCGACTGCTGGAGCGACTGATGAAGCGGGTTACCTTGATCGTCGCGGTTCACCATCCGGAAGATCTGCCGCGCGGCATGACACAGGGTTTGCGTTTACATAATCGGCACGCGTTCCCTGTAGATTCCTATTCTGCGACTTGAGTCTGCGGCAATACCCTGCGCTGGCGGCAAGACTGCGATCCTCGGAAAACAAACTTAGGATCGCATTATGTTGCGTGTCGCGGCGCTGATGATGGCCTTGGGGTTCTTCGCGCCGGCATTGATGCTGGCGGGTTGCGGCCACTCCGGATTCGCGGTTCGTTCGGTGCCGAGCATCGCCGCGGACAATGTCGGCAAGCCGGTAAGCCGGCTGCAAGAGGCTTTCGGTGAACCGCGAAAAATCGATCAGACATCGACGAAGTGGGTTTACGTTTGGTTTCTTCCGCAGAAGCCCGATGGCGCTCCGACCGGCTTCCATGGCTGCGAGATGGAGGTCACCGTCGATGCGCGCTCGCAGCGAGTGCTGGGATATTCTCTTTCGAACATCGGCTGGTCCCGCTGCCGTGAAGTAGAGCGAAAGATTCGCGTAGCCGAACGCTAGGAGGCTCCTCGGCGTCGCTAAGCGACCTTAGCTACAATGCGGTCAAACGCGTGAATCGTCGCGCGCAATCGGAGGCTGACCGCCTTGTACCTCATTCCGATTCTGTCCATCCTCGTGCAAGCGGGCTTGATCGTGCACGTGATCAAGACCGGAAGAAATATGCTCTGGATTTGGGCCATCGCGCTGTTGCCCCTGGTCGGTTCCCTGGCCTATGTGACGGTGGAGGTCCTGCCGCAGCTGATGGGAGGGCGAACCGCGCGCCGCGCCCAATCCGGCATGCGGCGCATGCTGGATCCGGATCGCAAGCTGCGCCGTGCCAGCGCTGAAGTGGAAATATCAGGCAATGTGGATGCGCGCCGCCGGCTGGCTGAGGAGTTGCTGGGCCGCAGCCATTTCGACGAGGCCATCGAGGTCTATCAAGGCGGACTTCGAGGCATATTCGAGCACGATCCGACGTTGCTGCTGGGCTTAGCGCGGGCGCAGTTCGGTAAGCAGGATTTTGCAGGGGCACGGGCTACGCTTGAGCGATTGACTATGCACAATTCGGACTTCAAGTCGCCGGATGCGCAGCTGTTGTACGCCCGCACTCTCGAATCGCAGGATGCTCTCGAGGACGCGGAACGCACCTATGCCGCCCTGGCGCCCGCTTATCCCGGCGCGGAAGCGCGATTGCGCTATGGCTTATTGCTGAAGCGGCGTGGCAACTTGCCGGAGGCGCGCCGAGTGCTGAAGGATCTGTTGGACGGCGCCAGGTTGGGTCCCGAGCACTATCGCAAGGCCCAGGCCGAGTGGCTGGAACGCGCGCGACGCGAATTGAGCTAGAATCCGCCGGTTGTATTCCGCAACCAGGACGAGGAATTCCCCCATGCAAGTAAACCAACGAATCAGTCGCTATGCATTGATCTCCATGGCGGTCATCATCCTGGCGGCCTGCGCCGGGCAGAAGGAGCCCGCTCAAAAGATGATCGGTGACATCGAGGCGACGGTAACCGCCGCATCGGCCGAAGCAGCGAAGTACGTGCCCGATCAATTGGCCGACGTTCAGTCCAAGCTCGGGGAGCTGAAGGCGTCCTTCGACAAGCAGGACTATGCCGCGGTCGTAACCGGAGCACCTGCGGTGCTGAGCGCAGCCCAGGGCCTGGCAACCGCCGCTGCCGCCAAGAAGGACGAAGTCCTGAAATTGCTCAATGAAGAATGGACGCGGCTCGCCGCGGCAGTGCCTGCAGCGGTTACAGCCATTCAGGACCGAATCGACCTTTTGAGCAAGAAGTCCAACCGGAAAATGGCCAAGGATATCGATGTGGATGCGGCGAAGAGCGGCTTGGACGATGCGACCACGCTCTGGTCCAAGGCGCAGGCGGCGTTTGCGGCCGGCAATCTCGACGAAGCGGTCGGCACCGCGAAGGACGTCAAGGCCAAGCTCCAAGCGTTGGCGACATCCTTGAAACTGGAAATGCCGGTGGCGGGCGCGGGTTAGCGGTAGTTGACGAAGGGTGGGGCCGGTAGCCGGCTCCGCCCGATTCCCGCTAGAGAGCGAGGGTCCCCTCGCTGACGATGATCGCCGAGCCGCCGATATGTGCGGCCGTGAGACTTCCGTTGTCGACCTCCAGTCTTACGCTCACCTGTCCCGGCCGCTTCATTTGCCGGCCTTGGTGGCCGATGAAGGTCGCCGAGTTCTTGCCGAATTGACCGAGATCCCACAAATAAGCCGCCAGCATGGCGTGGGAGTTGCCGCTGACCGGGTCTTCCGGAATGCCGAGTGCCGGACAGAACATGCGCGATTCCGTCGACCATTCGTCCACGTTACGATTCAGCGCAAAAACAAAGAAGCCTTCCGCGCCGAGCTCATTGCCGAGTTCGAGCAGAGTGTCGAGGTTGGGCGCCAGATTGTCGAGTTGCCGGGGATCGGCAATAGGCACGAGCAGCCGCGTGCTGCCTTTGCGCGCAATGCGGGCCGGCATAATTTCGTGCAGCTGCGTGGCCGGCAGCCGCAGGGCCTCGGCGACCCGCAGCGTGCTCTTGAACGGCAGCGGGACATCTAATTCCGGCACGGTCTGGCGAAACTCGATCAGGGTTTCGGACCCAGCCGTCGCTGCGGCGGTGGCCGTGACCTCGATTACGCCGGTCCCTGAATGTTGACGCAACACGCCGACGCTGCGCCTTCCCAAGGCCAGCAGCACTGCATGCGCGGCAACGGTAGCGTGCCCCACAAAAGGTGCCTCTTTGCGCGCATTGAAGAAACGCAGTCGAACATCGTGGTCGGTACCGGTTGCGGCAAACACGAATGCCACCTCCGCGTGCGAGAACTCACGCGCCACCGCGAGCAGGGTGGCGTCGCTTTGACCATCCGCGTCCAGCACAACCGTCGCCGGATTGCCGGTGAAGCGTGTGGCCGTAAATGCGTCTACCTGGAATATGCGCAAGGGTCTCTCCACAGCTAATTTCGCCAGTTTTGCACGCATCCGAGCGGCAGGCTACACTTCCGTGCACCCTGGGGTGGCCTGTAAGAGGCCTGAGACGTGGGTAATCGAATACTCGATTGACCTGCGAACCCGTTGAACCTGAACCGGTTAATGCCGGCGTAGGGAGCAGGTAGCAGCAATGCGTGCGGCCATTGAAATCAGTATGTACCCGTTGACCGGCGATTACCTCCCGCCCATTCAAGCCTTCATCGATCGCTTGAATACTCATGGCGATTTGCGTGTCGAGACCAATGCATTGGCGACCCAGATTTGGGGGCCGCTCGAGCAACTCATGGCGGTTCTTGCCGAGGAGATGGCGCGCGCCGCCGCCGCCGGTCCGCAACTGGTATTCGTCATGAAGGTGCTGCCTGGATTGGCGCGGCCAGCATTGGCGCGGCCAGCGTTGGCGCGGCCAGCATTGGCGCGGCCGGATCCGTCGCCCCGGTGATACACGATCTGTCGGTTCAACTCGTGAGTGCCTGGCGCGACACGAGTTGGATCGAAATCGTCGCGGCCGTTCTGGCGGTGGCGTATCTCGTGCTGGCGATTCGGCAGCGTCTCGAGTGCTGGGCCGCTGCGTTCGTCAGTTCCTGCCTGTATGTGTGGGTGCTGTTCGCCGCCCACCTATACATGGAATCGGTGCTAAATGCTTTCTATGCCGCCATGGCGGTGTACGGCTTCTGGCATTGGCAGCAGGGCAGCGACGGCACGGCGCTCGCGGTTTGCCGCTGGCCCGTCTCACGTCACCTGGCAGGATTTGTGAGTGTGATCTGTCTATCACTGATCAGTTGGTATTTCTTGCGGCGGTTCACCCCGGCGGCTTGGCCGTTTGTGGATTCCATGGTGACGTGGTCGAGCGTGTTTGCCACTTTTTTGGTGGCGCGCAAGGTGTACGAGAACTGGCACTGGTGGCTGATTATCGATTCTCTGAGCCTATGTCTGTATTTCAACCGGCGCCTGTACCTGACCATGCTGCTGTTCGCCCTGTATCTGGTATTGATCGGGATCGGCATGCGGCAGTGGCGCCGCACTCTCCCTGCGGCAGCCCATGCTGCCCGCTGATTTGCAGCGCGTCGCGGCCCGTCATGTGCCGGGCACGGGGCAAACCCACATCCAGCGCTTGGGAGGCGGGCTGGTCAACGAGACCTATCGAGTGCTGCGCAACGATGCGGCTTACGCGTTACGAGTGGTGGCCGCGAATCCCTATGATCTGGGGGTCGATCGCGAGTGGGAAGCGCGGGTGCTCGAACGGGCCGCCGCCGCGCATCTTGCGCCCGTTGTCGAGTACTTCGATCCCAAAGCAGGAATTCTGATTACACGCTGGGAAGCGGGCCGGTCATGGAGCTCGGCGGAGGTGCGGTTGCCGGCGAATATCTCGAGGATGGCCGAGTTTGCGCGGCGCATCCATGCGTTGCCGCTACCGGCCCCGCACCGCCGCATGTCGCCCTCGACCTGGATCGATTATTACTCCATTGGGGCGCGGCAAGGCGCCGGGGCGGACTTGCGCGCAGCGGCTGCGTTGCAGCTCGCCGCACTCGCGCAGCTGCCGACGGTGCCTACCGTGGTGTGCCACAGCGACTTGCACCCACTCAATGTGATCGATCGCGGCGCCTCATTGATTTTGCTGGATTGGGAATATGCGCATGCGTCCGACCCATTTTGGGATTTGGCGAGCTGGAGCGCCTGTAATGACCTCGAGGAGTCGCTGCAGCACGCTCTGTTGACGGACTATCTGGGCCGCATGCCGAGCGGCAATGAATGCTTGCGGCTGCGCCTGTTGGGCTGGCTATATGACTACGTCTGCCTGCTGTGGAGCGAACTTTACTTAAACCTGGAGCGTGATCGCCGCACCGGCGCCGGGCAACGCATCGACGAGCCGGGCACAGTCGTGGGTCGTGTAGGGCTGCTTGCGGCGCGCCTCAAGCATCAAAGTGGTGGGGCTGCATAAGTTCCGGCAAACTACCCGACCTTAGTGTCGAACCCCTGGCGGGGTACTTAACGGAGACGTCAATGGCGCGGATGATCGTAGTGGACCGGGATGGGAAAGAGCATGACATCGAGGCAAAGCCCGGGCTGAAGGTTATGGAGATTCTGCGCGAGCTCGATTACGGCGTGGCTGCGATTTGCGGCGGCCTGTGCTCTTGTGCCACCTGCCACGTCTATGTCGATGAGAGCTGGGCCGGCCGCTTGCCGAAGCCGCAGAGCGATGAGCTCGAGCTGCTGAAGGAACTACCTGATTTCCTCGAGGCGACCTCGCGGCTGTCCTGCCAGGTGGATTTCACCAACGAGCTCTCCGGCCTCAAGGTGGCCATCGCCCCGGATTCGTGATCCTCGCGAGCGTTATTTTTTCTCGGACTGCCGGCGCACAGCGTCTTGAGCCGCCGCAATGGCGGCTTGGTCGCCCAAGAAGCGGCGGCCGAGCGACTGCAGCTGATCGTCCAATTCGTAGAGTATGGGGACGCCGGTCGGAATATTGAATTCGACGATGTCGCTTTCGGACATCACGTCGAGCATTTTGACCAGCGCGCGCAGCGAGTTTCCATGCGCGACAATGAGTACGTTCTTGTTGGCGCGAAGTTCGGGCACGACGCGTGATTCCCAATACGGCAGCACCCGCGCCAGGGTGTCCTTGAGCGATTCCGCCGCAGGCAGCGAGGCGGCATCGACATCGGCATAGCGTGCATCGAATCGCGGATGCCGCGGGTCGTCGACTGCCAACGGCGGCGGCGGAATATCGTAGCTGCGGCGCCAGATCTTGACCTGGGCCTCGCCGTGCCTGGCGACGGTTTGCGCCTTGTCGAGCCCTTCGAGCGCACCGTAGTGGCGTTCGTTGAGGCGCCAGCTGCGCTCCACCGGCATCCACATGCGGTCGGTGGTGTCCATGATCAGCCACAACGTGCGGATTGCGCGCTTGAGCACGGAGGTGAAGGCGATATGCGGTTCGATTTTTTCCCGCTGCAATTCGCGCCCCGCCTGGGCGGCTTCCTGGCGGCCAAGATCGCTCAGGTCGACATCATGCCAGCCGGTAAAGAGATTCTGGACGTTCCAAGTACTCTGTCCGTGGCGAACCAAGATCAATTTTCCGGGCACGATTTCTCCTATTGACGCATGGCCGCGGCAAACACGCCCTCGAACAGCGTGGCCAGGGTCTGGTCGTAATGTATCTCGACACACAGGCGAATTCGGCCCCGCCCCACACGTTGCAGCATTTTGCGGAATTTGTCGATTTGGGCTTCCGGCGGCGCCGCGGCGCTGGCACGCAGTTCGCCTTGAACCGGCGCCAGAAAGCGCGTGCTCGATTCCTGGATGACGGCATCGGCGGCCACCCCGCGCGCAGCGAGATAGCGCGTGACCCAGGCCCAGCCGGTGAGCACCGCCACCGAATACAGGCTGCCGCCGAAGGCGGTACCCTTGTAATTGGCATTGGCTGCCAGTGGTGCGCGCAATACGACGGCGCCATCATCGGCGGACTCGACGACGATGCCGATATGCCTCGCCAGCGCGAATTCGCTCACTATGCGATGTTGCAGGTAGGTTGTGTCGAAATCAGCGGCGTGACGAATCAATGTCAATCCTGCGCCAGGCGTCGTACCGCTTGCAAGGCAACCGACAGAGTCGCGAAATCCGGCGGCGTGCCGGTGCGCAAATCGACGACGACCCGCTTCAATGCATCGACCGGGTTTAAGTGACGTGCAATCCATTGGCTGACGCGGGCGCCGGCGTCGCGTCCTTTACACGCGAGCACGGCCCCGGTGAGCTTGCGCTGCAGCTCGTACAAGTTGTCGCGCAGAGTTCCCCGTGCCACCGCCTGCCAGTGGCCATCCGCGGCCAGGCTTTCGATCTGTTCCTTGATCCAAGTCAAGCCGATGCGCTCGCCGAGATCGAAATAAGCCTTGGCAGCGTAGCCGATGTCTAGACGCGCGGACATGGCGACCTCCACCAAGTCAAGGGCACAGTGCAGCGCCTCCAGCGAGGCAATCCGTGAGGCCAGTTGCTCCGGCACATGCTGCTCAATCAGCTGCGAACGCTGCACGCTCAAGCGAGCTCGCTCGGTGGGACTTAAGACCTGCCCAAGCTCGCGGAACAGCTTGGTCACTTTGGCCGCATAGCGCAGCACGGCGCGCTCAATATCCAGATCGTCGCGCCGGTTTTCGAGCAGCCAGTAGGTCATGTGCCGCAGCAGGCGCGTGGTCTGAAACATTGCCGTGTACTGCACGGCGGCCGGAATGCGGTTGTCGAGGCCTTCGATTTGAGCCCAAATGTCACGCACCGCGAATACCTCGCGCGCGATGCTGTAGGCGCGCGCAATGGCGGCGGGATCCGCGCCGGTATCGTCCTGCGCACGCACCGGGAAAACCGGGCCCATGCGATTGATCAGACTGTTGGTGATGGCGGTTGCGATGATCTCGCGCCGCAGCCGGTGGCGCTTCACGCGCACAGCGAACCGCTTCTGCACCGGCGTCGGAAAGTATCGAGCCAGTTCGGCCGACAGATACGGATCTTCGGGCACATTGGATTGAATGAGCGCCCGGTACAGCCAGATCTTGCCGTAGCTCAAGGTGATGGCAAGTTCCGGACGGGTCAGGCCCTCGCCGGCCTTGCGGCGTTCCGCGATCTCCTCCTCGGTGGGCAGGTACTCGAGCGCACGGTTCAAATCACCTGATCGCTCGAGCGTACGAATCACGTACGCGATCTCGCTCAGGCGTTCCTTCGACTGGAACTCGCTGGTGCTGATGGCCTGGCCTTGCAGGTAATTATTCCGCAGCACCAGCCCGGCGACCTCGTCCGTCATCTTCACCAGCAGCCGGTCGCGGCCCGCGCGGGTGATCTCGCCGGCGCGCATCGCACCGTTCAGCAGGATCTTCAAATTCACCTCGACGTCCGAGCAGTTCACACCGGCGGAGTTGTCGATGAAATCCGTGTTGAGCCGGCCGCCGCGCCGTGCGAATTCGACGCGTCCGAGCTGCGAAAGCCCGAGGTTGCCGCCCTCGCCGATGACCTTGCAGCTCAATTCACGGGCATCGACCCGCACCGCATCGTTGCTGCGGTCGCCTACATCGCTGTGGCTTTCGAAGGTCGCCTTCACATAGGTGCCGATGCCGCCGTTCCAAAACAAATCGACATGTGCTTTCAAGATGGCCTTGATCACTTCATTGGGCGTCACTTGGGCGGGAAGCTCGAGCAGCACCTGCGCCTCGCGCGACAAGGTCAGGCTCTTGACGCTGCGCGAATACACCGCGCCGCCCTTCGACAGCGCTTCGCGCGAATAGTCTTCCCAGCTGGAGCGTGGCATTTTGAACAGCCGCTCGCGCTCGCGGAAGGAGCGCGCCGGATCCGGCTGCGGGTCGATGAATATATGCAGGTGATTGAACGCGGCGACCAGCCGGATATGCTGCGATTGCAGCATGCCGTTGCCGAAAACATCGCCCGCCATGTCGCCGATCCCCGTGACCGTGAAGTCTTTGCTCTGAATGTCGATGCTCATTTCGCGGAAGTGGCGCTTCACGCACTCCCAGGCGCCGCGCGCGGTGATGGCCATTTTCTTGTGATCATAGCCGGCCGATCCGCCGGAGGCGAAGGCATCGCCGAGCCAGAACGCGTACTCTGCGGAAATCGCATTGGCGATGTCGGAAAAAGTAGCCGTGCCCTTGTCGGCAGCGACCACGAGGTAGGCGTCGTCGCGATCGTGGCGGACCATGCAGGAGGGCGCGATGATCTTATCGTCGACGATGTTGTCGGTGATGTCCAGCATTCCCCTGATCAGGGTTTGGTAGCAGGCGATCACCTCGGCAGCTTGCGCTTCGCGCTCGGCCGGCAGGCGCTTGACGACGAATCCGCCCTTCGCTCCCACCGGCACGATCACGGTATTCTTCACGTTCTGCGCCTTCATGAGACCCAGAACTTCGGTGCGGAAATCTTCGCGGCGATCCGACCAGCGAATGCCGCCGCGGGCGACGTAGCCCATGCGCAGGTGCACCCCTTCCATCCGCGGCGAGAAGACGAAGATCTCGAACAGCGG
>JBDUEQ010000086.1:0-12129 GCA_040002315.1 Gammaproteobacteria bacterium | reverse complement strand
ATATCGAGGTCAACGGAGTGCCGCTGAAGGCCCGCAAGGGTCAGATGATCATGCAGGCCACCGATCCGGCCAACATTTATATTCCTCGCTTTTGCTATCACGACAAGCTCACTGTCGCCGCCAATTGCCGCATGTGCTTGGTCGAGGTGGAAAAGGCGCCGAAACCGATGCCGGCCTGCGCCACGCCGGTGACCGAAGGCATGAAGGTGTTCACCAAGTCGCCCAAAGCCGTGGCGGCGCAGCGCGCGACCATGGAATTCCTGCTCATCAATCATCCGCTCGACTGCCCGATCTGCGATCAGGGCGGGGAGTGCGAGCTGCAGGATTTAGCCTTGGGTTACGGTCGCGACATCTCGCGCTTCAGCGAGCGCAAGCGGGTGGTCAAGGACAAGAATTTAGGCCCCTTGGTGTCGACCGACATGACGCGCTGCATTCATTGCACGCGCTGCATTCGCTTCGGCCAGGAAATCCAGGGCTATCCACAAATGGGCACCATAGGGCGCGGCGAGAACATGGAGGTCGGTACATACATCGAGCAGAGCGTCGATCATGAACTCTCGGCCAATATCATCGATCTGTGTCCGGTGGGCGCGCTCAACAATAAGCCGTTTCGCTATCACGCCCGCGCGTGGGAGATGACGCAGGCCGCATTGGTGTCGCCGCATGACGGTTTTGGCACCAACCTGTACGCGCATGTGCTGCGCGGCAAGATCATGCGCATGGTGCCGCGCGAGAATGAAGCCATCAACGAAACTTGGATTGCGGATCGCGATCGCTTCGGCTTCGAGGGCATATACTCGGCGGACCGAGTGACCGAACCCATGGTGCGCATCAATGGCGTTCTGCAGGCGGTCGATTGGGAAGTCGCGCTGACCGCGGCGGCGGAAGGCTTGCACAAGGTGGGGGCCGCTCACGGCAGGGCCGCTGATGGCAGGCCCGCAACGGGTTTTCTCGCCTCGCCCACGGCGACGGTGGAAGAGCTGTACCTGCTGGCGCAGATCGCACGCGGCCTGGGCAGTGCGAACATCGACCATCGGCTGCGTCAGCTGGACTTCCGCGCCCAGGAAAACGAGCCGAGCTTCCCCAACTTGGGGCTTCATATTGCCGATGTAGAACAGCTCGAAGGCGTGCTCATCGTCGGTTCCAATTTGCGGCATGAGATGCCCCTGCTGGCGCATCGCCTGCGCAAAGCGGCGGTGAAGGGCGGCGCGAAAGTCGCCTTCCTCAACCCGCAGCGCTTCGAATACATGTTTCCGGTCGCGGCCTATGCTTTGGCTGATACCGACGTGGTCGGCGAACTGGCCGCGGTGGTGCGTGCCGCGGCTGCAGCGGCCAATAAATCAGTGCCAGAGGCCGCAGCAGCGGTCGGCGGTGCTGAGACCGAGGTGAAAGATTCGCATCGCGCGCTGGCCGCGGCGCTGATGAATGGAACGCGCCGCGCCATTATTCTCGGCACCCTGGCGCAAAGGCATCCGTCTTACTCGGCGCTCAAGGCGTTGGCGGCGATGCTGGCGGAACTGTGCGGCGCCAGCGCCGGCTGCCTCACCGAGGGTGCCAATGCCGCCGGAGCGTATCTCGCGGGCGCCGTGCCGCATCAGATACCGGGCGGAGCGCCGGCCACGGCGCCGGGCTTGTCGGCCCGCGCCATGTTGGAGGCCACTCTTCCGGCTTATGTGTTGTTCGGCGCAATCGATCCGGCCTTGGACTTTGCGGTGGACGCGCGTGCTCTGGCCGCGGCGGAGCTGGTGGTCGCTGTGACCACGCACCTCCCTGAGGCGCTTCGCGGCGTGGTGCACGTGGTGCTGCCGGTCGGCAGCTTCGCCGAGACCTCGGGTACATTTGTCAATGTCGAGGGCCGCTGGCAGAGTTGGGCGGGCGCCG
This sequence comes from Gammaproteobacteria bacterium, assembly GCA_040002315.1. Taxonomy (GTDB): domain Bacteria; phylum Pseudomonadota; class Gammaproteobacteria; order Steroidobacterales; family Steroidobacteraceae; genus Bog-1198. The sequence goes on along the minus strand of JBDUEQ010000086.1, from coordinate 10,248 downwards.
CGAAATTGCCGGGTGAAGCGCGCCCGGGATGGAAGGTATTGCGGGTGCTGGCGAATTTGCTGAACCTGCCCGGCATCGATTATGTGAGTTCGGACGAGATTCGTGACGCGCTGAAGGCCGTGTGCGGAACACGGATCGAAGCGTCGAGCAACGGCGTCGGCGCCGCCGGCTTGGCATGGTTGCCATCGGCAGCACAGACCGATGCGGGTTCTTGGGTGGATATTCCGCCGTATCAAAGCGACGCGCTGGTGCGCGGCTCCGAGGCATTGTCAAAGACCAAGGACGGGCGCATGGCTCGCACCGTAATCTGACATGTGGGATTGGACCCCGCTGCGAGACTGGTTGTCCGGCGCCATCACACCGTATTGGAGCTATCCGCTGTTGCTCGCCGTGCAAACGTTGATGGTCATGATTTGCCTGATTCTCACCATGGCGTTTTACACCCTGGCGGAGCGCAAGGTCATCGGCTGGATTCAAGCACGCAAGGGGCCGAACCGCATCGGCGGTCTGCTGGTTCCGGGTTTGGCTCAGCCCTTCGCGGACGTCGTCAAACTCATCTTCAAAGAAATCATCATTCCGGCCGACTCGAACGGATTCTTGTTTCGCCTGGCCCCATTCCTGGCCTTGGTGCCGTCGCTCTCCATTTGGGCGGTGATTCCATTGCGGCCGGAACACGTGTTTGCCAATATCGATGCCGGACTGCTGTACATCCTGGCGCTGACCTCGGTGGGTGTGTACGGCATCATCCTCGCCGGTTGGGCGGCAAATTCCAGGTACGCATTCCTCGGCGCGATGCGTTCGGCCGCGCAGATCGTGGCCTATGAAATTGCCATGGGTTTCGCCATGGTCGGCGTGCTGATGGCGGCGGGCAGTCTCAACATCGGCGACATCATCCGCGCCCAGCACGGCTTGTTCGGTTGGAACTGGACCTGGCTGTTCCCGCTGCTGGTGGTGTACTTCATCTCCGGCGTCGCCGAGACCAATCGCGCGCCCTTCGACGTCGCTGAAGGAGAGTCGGAAATCGTCGCCGGGTTCCACGTGGACTATTCCGGGATGGCGTTTGCGTTGTTCTTCATCGCCGAATACGTCAACATGATTCTCATCTCGACGTTGACCGTCATTTTCTTCTTCGGCGGCTGGCTGTCGCCGTTCGACGGCTGGTTGCCCGAGGACTCATGGCTGGCGGCGCCGAGTTTCTTCTGGTTTGGCCTGAAGATTTTGGCTCCGATGTTCACTTTTCTATGGCTGCGCGCGACTTTTCCGCGGTATCGCTACGATCAAATCATGCGTTTGGGCTGGAAGGCGTTGATCCCCGTGACACTGGTTTGGCTGCTGGTCGAGGGCTTCATGGTCTATTTCCACGTCGGTCCTTGGAAGGGGCATCTGTAATGCTGGGCATTCGCAATTTTCTCAAGACCTTCTTGCTCTGGGAGCTTCTGCAGGGCCTGTGGGTCACCTGGAAGGGGCTGTTCGCACCCAAGATTACGGTGAACTATCCGGAAGAGAAGACGCCGCAGAGCAATCGCTTTCGCGGCTTGCACGCACTGCGCCGCTACCCCAACGGCGAGGAGCGCTGCATTGCCTGCAAGCTCTGCGAGGCGGTGTGTCCGGCGCTCGCCATCACCATCGAGTCGGATGTGAGCGCCGACGGCACGCGCCGCACCACGCGCTACGACATCGATTTGTTCAAGTGCATATTCTGCGGTTTCTGCGAGGAGGCGTGTCCGGTCGATGCCATCGTCGAAACGCGCCTGCTCGAATACCACATGGAGAATCGCGGCGAGAACATCATGAGCAAGGACAAACTGCTCGGCATCGGCGAACGTTACGAGGCCATGATCGCTGCCGATCGCGCCGCCGACGCACGGTATCGCTGATGTTTCCCGTCATACTTTTCTATATTTTCTCTGCGGTGCTGATCGCTGCCGCGCTCGGCGTCATCCTGGCGAGGAACCCCGTGTACTCGGCATTGCTCCTGGTGCTGTGCTTCTTCAACAGCGCCGTCATCTGGCTGCTGCTCGACGCGGAATTCCTGGGGATCGTGCTGGTGCTGGTGTACGTGGGCGCCGTCATGGTTTTGTTCCTGTTCGTGGTCATGATGCTGGATGTCAATCTCGAAGAATTGCGCAAGGGGTTGGCAAGCTACTGGCCGCTGGCGGCTGCGGTTGCTGGTTTCGTGCTTTTTGCCATGATCAACGTCATCGTGGTGAGGCACCTGGGCGGCATGAGCCTGCGGGCGGCGCCGCAGATCGCCGTGGGCTATTCCAATACCCGAGAGCTGGGCACGGCCTTGTTCACTCGCTATGCCTACCCGGCTCAGATTGCCGCCGTGATTCTGCTGGTGGCGAGCGTGGCCGCCATCGTACTGACCTTGCGGCAGCGCAAGGGCGGCAAGCCGCAGAACATCGCGCTGCAGGTGGCGGCGAGGGCTAAAGACCGCGTGCGCATCGTCAAGATGGCTTCCGAGAAACGCCTATGATTACCCTGACTCAGGTGCTGGCCCTGTCGGGAGCTCTGTTCGCGATCTCGGTGGCGGGCATCTTTTTGAACCGCAAGAACGTCATCGTGCTGCTGATGTGCATCGAACTCATGCTGCTCGCCGTTAACTTCAATTTCGTCGCTTTCTCGCGCTACCTGGGGGACATCGGCGGCCAGATATTCGTGTTCTTCATATTGACGGTGGCGGCGGCGGAATCGGCCATCGGCCTGGCGATTCTGGTCGTGGTGTTTCGCGAACGGCGCAGCATCGAAGTCGAAGATCTCGACACGCTTCAAGGTTGAGGGACGGGCAAGGCATGCAGGGGATTTATCTCACGATTGCGTTGGCGCCGCTGGCAGCGGCGGTCATCGCCGGGTTGTTCGGCAAGACCATCGGCAGGGCCGGTGCGCACAGCGTCACCATCTTAAGCGTGGGCCTTTCCTGCGTGCTGTCGTCCTACGTGCTCTATCAGTTCCTGTTCAACGGCATGACGGCTTACAACGGCACGGTATACACCTGGCTGGTCAGCGACGGCTTGAGCATGAACGTCGGGTTCCTGATCGATCGGCTGTCCGTGCTGATGATGGTAGTGGTGACTTTCGTGTCCCTGATGGTGCATGTGTACACCGTCGGCTACATGCACGATGATGACGGCTACACGCGGTTCTTCAGCTACATCTCCTTGTTTACTTTTGCGATGCTGATGCTGGTGATGTCGAACAATTTCATGCAATTGTTCTTCGGCTGGGAAGCCGTGGGCGTCATGTCCTATTTGTTGATCGGATTCTGGTATACACGGCCGACGGCCATATTCGCCAACTTGAAGGCTTTCCTGGTCAATCGAATCGGCGATTTCGGCTTCGTTCTGGGCATCGCAGCGGTGTTGCGCTACACGGGGTCGCTGGATTACGCCACTGTGTTCGCGCATGCCGACCAAATCGCAGCTGCGCAGATTCAGATCGGCAGCAACATCGCGTGGCCGGCAATCACCTTCACCTGTCTTTGCCTGTTCGTCGGCGCCATGGGGAAGTCGGCGCAGGTTCCCTTGCACGTGTGGCTGCCCGATTCCATGGAAGGTCCGACCCCGATCTCGGCGCTGATTCATGCCGCGACCATGGTTACGGCCGGCATTTTCATGGTGGCGCGCATGTCGCCGCTGTTCGAGCTGTCCGAGACGGCATTGTCGACGGTACTCATCATCGGCTCGACCACGGCGTTCTTCATGGGGTTGATCGGCATCGTCAGCAATGACATCAAGCGGGTGGTGGCGTATTCGACCCTTTCTCAGCTGGGCTATATGACCGTTGCATTGGGCGTGTCGGCCTATGGTGCGGGTATTTTCCATCTCATGACTCATGCCTTCTTCAAGGCGCTGCTGTTTCTGGCGGCGGGCTCGGTGATCATGGCCATGCATCACGAGCAGGACATGCGCAAGATGGGCGGTCTGAAGAAGTATTTGCCGATCACGTACTGGACCTGCCTGGTGGGTTCACTCGCCCTGATCGGTTTTCCCGGTACCTCGGGTTTCTTTTCCAAGGATGCGTTGATCGACGCGGTTCATATGTCCCATCGGACGGGCCACTGGTACGCCTATTTCTGTGTGCTGTCCGGCGTGTTTATCACGGCGCTGTACACGTTCCGAATGTTCTTCATGACTTTCCACGGCCAGCCGCGCATGGATCACCACACCCAGGAGCATTTGCATGAGAGTCCGTGGGTGGTGACGGCGCCGCTCATTCTGCTCGCCATTCCTTCGGCGCTGATCGGCTTGTTCACCGTAGAGCCAGTATTATTCGGCGATTATTTCAAAGGCGCCTTGCGCGTGCTGCCCGCCAACGACGTGCTCGCCGAGGTCGGCGAGGAATTTCATGGCTCCGTCGGCGAGTTCATCTTGCGCGCATTCACCGCGTTGCCGTTCTGGCTGGCAGCGCTCGGCGTGCTCACGGCTTGGTGGTTCTTCCTCAAGAGGCCGGATCTTGCGGATGCTGCGGAGCGCCGCTTCAAATGGCTGCATACCATACTGGTCAATAAATTCGGCTTCGATTGGTTCTACGAGAACGTTCTCGTGGCAGGTGCACGCCGGCTGGGCGGCGGCCTGTGGCGGTTCGGCGATCAGATCGTCATCGACGACGGCTTCGTCAATGGCAGTGCGCGCACGGTCGGCTGGCTGGGTTCGGTCATGCGCTACGCGCAGTCGGGATACCTGTACCACTACGCATTTGCGATGATACTGGGCTTAGCCTCGTTCCTGATGTGGCTGCTGTGGCGAACATGATGATCAACGACCATCTTCTGTCGCTGCTCGTCTGGGTGCCGATTATCGGCGGATTCATCACGCTGGGATTTAACGACCGAGTGGCGATGGCCAAGTGGTTTGCCCTGATCGTCAGCGGTCTGACTTTGGCGCTCAGCGTGCCGCTGTGGGCGATTTTCAAGACCGGCACGGCTGCCATGCAATTTGTCGAGCGTGCGCCGTGGATTTCGACCATCCATTCGGAGTACTACATCGGCGTCGACGGCATTTCCATGCCGCTGATATTGCTCACGACCTTCACCACCGTGCTGATCGTGATCGCGAGCTGGACCAACGTTGCGAAGCGGGTCGCGCAGTATTTCGCCGCGTTTCTGATCTTGGAAGGGTTGATGATCGGCGTGTTCGCGGCACTGGATGGGGTGCTGTTCTATGTGTTTTGGGAAGCCATGCTCATTCCGATGTTCATCATCATCGGCGTGTGGGGCGGACCGAAACGCGTGTACGCCACCATTAAATTCTTTTTGTACACCTTCATCGGTTCGCTGCTGATGCTGGTGGCGCTGATTTACATGTACTTGAAGTCAGGCAGCTACGAACTTGCCGTTTTTCAACGCATGCCTCTGACTCTGCACGAGCAGACGTTCATTTTCCTGGCGTTTTTCGCCGCTTTTGCCGTGAAAGTGCCCATGTGGCCGGTGCACACTTGGTTGCCGGACGCGCATGTGGAAGCGCCCACCGGCGGGTCGGTGGTGCTGGCGGCCATCATGTTGAAGATGGGCGGGTACGGCTTTCTGAGGTTCTCGCTGCCGATGGCTCCCGATGCCAGCCGTGAGCTGGATTGGCTGATCATCGCCTTGTCGCTGATTGCCGTCGTGTACATCGCCCTGGTGGCGCTGGCCCAACGCGACATGAAGAAGTTGATCGCCTATTCCTCGATAGCACATATGGGTTTCGTGACGCTCGGTATGTTCATCGGGTTTCAGATCGTCGCCCATACTGCGAGAACGACCGGCATCGAATTGGGCATCGACGGCGCGGTCGTGCAGATGCTGTCGCACGGCCTGGTTTCGGGCGCGATGTTCCTGTGCGTAGGCGTGATGTATGACCGAGTCCATAGCCGTGAGATCAGCGCCTACGGCGGCGTGATCAACACCATGCCCAAGTTCGCTGCCTTCATGGTGACGTTTGCGCTCGCGAATTCCGGCGTGCCCGGTACATCTGGGTTTATTGGAGAATTCATGGTGATACTGGCCGCGTTCAAGGCCAGTGTCTGGTATGCCTTCCTGGCTGCCACCATCCTGGTGCTCGGTGCGGCCTATACGCTGTGGCTGGTCAAGCGTGTCATTTACGGCGAGATCGGCAACGATAAGGTAGCGGCCCTCAAGGATTTGAACGGCCGCGAATTCCTGGTGCTCGGCGCGCTGGCCGTGGCGGTTTTGCTGCTGGGACTTTGGCCCGCGCCGCTGCTCGATGTGATGCGCGCGTCCACGCAGCATTTGGCCGAGCAACTCCTGCTCTCGAAGATTCCTCTATAAGGTACCCGGTAAGGTACCCGGTAAGGTTCACGCATGCACCCGCTCGCCGAATTCAGTGTCAGCCAGTTCAATGCCGGACTGGCGTATGCCGCCCCTGAGATTTTTCTCGGGCTGGCGGCCTGCGCGATTTTGATGCTGGATCTGCTGCTCAACGATGCGCAGCGGCGTTGGACCGGGGTGTTGGCGGTCGGCGTTTTGCTCATTACCGCCGTTTTGGTGTGGATACAGCCGGTGTCGGGAAGAATCGTTGCGCTGGGTGGCCTGTTTGAAATGGACCGGATGGCGCAGGTGCTGAAGGTCTTCACGCTGCTGACGGTAGCGGTGGTGTTCGTCTATTCCGCCGATTACTTGAAGGGCCGGGGCATCCTCAAAGGCGAGTACTTCGTGCTGGGTCTGTTTGCAGCCTTGGGCGCCATGGTGCTGATCTCTGCGGGCAGCTTGATTACCCTGTACCTGGGCCTGGAATTAATGTCCCTGTGTCTGTACGCCATGGTGGCATTCGATCGGGATTCGGGCATCGCTGCCGAGTCGGCCATCAAGTACTTTGTTTTAGGATCCCTGGCCTCCGGTACTCTGCTGTACGGCATGTCCATTGTGTACGGCGTGACTGGGAATCTGGAACTCGCCGCCATCGCCGAAGTTGCGCGGAACGGGCTCGGCGATAATATCGGTTTGACCTTCGGCATCGCGTTCCTCATCGTCGGCATCGGCTTCAAGTTCGGCGCCGTGCCCTTCCATATGTGGATACCGGACGTGTACCAGGGCTCGCCGACTTGCGTCACCTTGTTTATCGGCACCGTCTCGAAGCTGGCCGCGTTCGCACTTGCCATGCGCCTGCTGCCGGAGGCGCTGGCGGGCTCGCAACCCGATTGGAGCCAAATGCTGGTGGTGCTCTCGGTGCTGTCCATGGCAATCGGCAATATCGTCGCCATCGCGCAGAGCAATCTCAAACGCATGCTGGCCTATTCGACGATTTCCCATGTGGGGTACGTGCTGCTCGGCATCCTGTCGGGGACGGCGCAGGGCTACCAGGCTTCGCTGTTCTACATGATCAGCTACGTCATCGTCGCCGGCGGAGCATTCGGCATGATTCTGTTGCTGGCGCGGCAGGGATTCGAGGCGGATAAGATCACCGATTTCCGCGGCCTCAATGCACGCAGTCCGTGGCTCGCCGGCATGATGGCGATACTGATGTTCAGCTTGGCGGGGTTACCCCCATTCATCGGATTCTGGGCCAAGCTGGGGGTCATTCAGGCCGTTCTCGGCGTGAGTTATACCTGGCTCGCAGTCGTCGCGGTGTTGTTCTCAGTGATCGGTGCGTTCTTCTATTTGCGCATCGTGAAATTGATGTACTTCGATGAGCCCAGCGACCACAGCGTCATCGGCGGATCGGTGCTGATGCGGACGATACTCAGCGCCAATGCGCTGCTGGCGTTCGGGCTCGGAGTGGTTCCCGGCACCCTGCTACAGATTTGCAGGCAGGCACTGCAATAGGACGCCTGGGGCTGCGCGGCCGGACAGGGCGCGGCTTCCCCGGCGCCCGCGGGTCTTGCATTAGCAGCTTGGCCCGGTACAATGGGCGGCTCTTCCGGTGCGGGGTGGAGCAGTCTGGCAGCTCGTCGGGCTCATAACCCGAAGGTCGTAGGTTCAAATCCTACCCCCGCTACCAATCAAATCAATGACTTAGAGCGCTACGAACCCACATAGAACGACCTACGGGTTATTGCCCCGAAACGTCGGTAGGTCGTGCGGATTTGTTCGTCTTTTTCGTCGACGCTGCTCCTGGTCTCGCGGTATGCGCTCTTCTCCCTGCGTTTTTCCCGGCAACTAAACGGCGAGACTTGTTTCACCTGCAGCTATCAAGGCGCAATGAGCCCGATATCATCAGGTCCTAAAGTTGAGCTGGGGCGCGATATGATATGTTTTTCATCCGCGTTGGGTACTCAACATTAAGAGCATATCGATGAACTGGAGAGATCGAATCACGCTGGATCCTGCCGTGTTGGCGGGTAAGCCGGTCATCAAGGGCAGCCGGTTGGCGGTCGATTTCATCTTGGGCTTGCTGGGGCAAGATTGGACTGAGGCCGACATCATGCGGAATTATCCTGGCATTACGCATGATGACATCGCCGCCTGTCTTCAATACGCCACCGAAATTCTGCAATCTGAGAAGGTGTATCCGGCTGCGACCGCGTGACGATGCGGTTCCTTGCAGATGAGAATATTCCGGGCGATGCCGTAACGGCATTGCGCGCTGCCGGCCATGATGTAGCCTGGATTCGCATAGATGCCCCTGGTAGTTCTGATCCAGATGTCTTGGCGAGAGCGGTGAAGGAGGGCCGTATTCTGCTGACGTTTGACAAGGACTTCGGCGAACTGGCTTGGCGTTCGGGCCTCCCATCCGGGTGTGGCATTGTGCTTTTTCGGATGCCGATTTCGGCACAGTCAAAGACAGCGACACTCCTCACGGATCTTTTGATAGGGCGAACCGATTGGGCGGGATATTTCTCAGTGGTCGAACCCGGGCGCATCAGGATGCGGCCACTACCGTTTGTTCCTTGATGCCGCGTCCGATTTCAAGCGCACGACATTTCGTCGAGTACATCAGTTTTCGGTAACGACCTTCGGATTCGCACCCTGTGGGGTGCGAATTGTCAATCACGCCGCAGCCGGCGTCTCGAAAAGACCTCGACAATGCGTATTCCAAACATACCTAGCCAATTGAGCGGGGCGGGGAAACGGATCACCCGCGCGATTGGCGGGCGTAGTCCCGTTGAGCGCGCGGTGAAGATCAATTGAATTCCAGAAGAACGTGCGGTCCAGGTATTCGCGCCGGATGGTCCCGATCAATCGCTCGACAAAGGGATGCGACATCGGGGCGTAGGGCACCGATTTGATTTCGCTGACCTCGAGGATCCGCAGGTTGGCGAGCCACCGGTGGAAGCGGAACAGAGGATCGTGATCGGTGCTGACCCGCGTCGGTGGCTCATGGCCGGCAATGGCTTGTTTGAACATGCGGCATACTGACGGGCCGTCGATGTATTCGCCTCCGATGCCAAACCCAATGATTCGACGGGTAAATGCGTCGAGAACCACGAGGACCCAATGACTGCGAAGCAGAATCGACTCGCAGCGAAACAGGTCCACGCTCCAGAGGCTGTCCTTGGCGTGCGCGAAAAGGGTAAGCCAAGAGGGACCCGAAACGTCAGGATGACCGGGATCGTAGTGCCTCGCGAGCACCCGGCGCACGACGTCTTTATCAATGTCCACGCCGAAGGCGTAAGCGATCTGCTGAGCAATGCGCTGATACCCGAATCTGGGGTTACGAAGCTTCGTCTGGATGATTGCCGCGATGAGTTCCTCGGTGGGACCCTTCGTACCGGGTTTGGCTCGGGCTCCTATTGAAGAAAAAGGCGATGATATTTTCTATCGACCAGCGCCTTGTGGAATCGTTACAACGTAACCGGCTTGAGAATCGCGGCGACCTTCGCGATTCGTCGGGGACTGACGAACAGCGAGGTCAGTCCGAGCACGAATCGATCGATGGTGGTCAGCGGTGGGGCGCGGTGCCTCGAACGACGGCTGATGATCAGCTGATGCTTCAAGATCAGGGACTCGGCGATAACGGAGCGAACACCACCGGGTCGCACGAGCTTGGCAAGGGTGACGACAAGTTGAACCGCGAGAAGAAGCAAGTCACGCATCGTCAAGGGAGGCTACCATGGACACAGCTCAGCACAATACTGCTCGTGTACAGCGCCCACGGTAGGATCTGTGAATTGGCACCCGACACCGTAGCCGACCAAAAAGGCCGGTTCACGCCATCGACGTGGAGAATCGTACACAGTCCGCGCCAAGTCCGCGCCAAGTCAGTGCCAAGTCAGTGCCAAGTCAGTGCTGGGAGGCCTGCATCACGAATACTCCTCGAGCCAAGCCCTCGCCGCCCAAGCGGCGAAGGCTGCGGCTAAACACGCCAGGCT
>JBDUEQ010000085.1:0-19224 GCA_040002315.1 Gammaproteobacteria bacterium | reverse complement strand
CTTAGACCCTTTAAGAAGGCGCGCATTGTACGCGTCGCGGCACCCGCCCTCAAGCAGAGTTGGCAATAAGTCGCAGCGGCACCAAACGACCCGTTGCCACGATCTCCCCCAAACCCAGAAATCCGAAGCCCGCCGCATAGATACGCACTTTGCCGGGGGCGGCTCCGGGCGAGGTGCCGGAGGGTTCCATGGGGATGGAAATAGTCTGACCCTGCCGGAACGCACTAATCCCCGCCGCCGACAGATCGAATCGTCGCCAGGTGCCGAGCGCAGCATCCACCGGCAGCAGCGCCTCGCGCCGCTGATCCGAACTCATGGATTCCAAAGTCTCGAAGGTCCATTGCCGTTGCGCAGCAAAGGGAGCGACGTCGAGTCTGCGCAATGCTGCCAAATGGGCGATCGTCCCCAATTGTGCCGCCAGATCCTCGGCCAGTACCCGTATGTAGGTACCCTTCGTGCAGCATACGTCGAACGACAAGTCCGGCGGCTGCCAATCCAGCAGGCGCATGTCGTGAATGACAATGGCGCGCGCCGTGCGTTCGCGCGTGATACCCGCGCGCGCGTATTCGTACAGCGGCCTGCCGTCTTGCTTCAGCGCCGAATGCATGGGCGGCACCTGGGCATATTGGCGAGGGAAAGACTCGAGCGCGTCAATGAACTGTTGCAGAGAGTACGGCGGCAGCTCCCGGCTTTCGATGACTTCGGATTCACGATCGGCGCTCGGGGTGCGCTGGCCCAAGCGCGCCGTTACGCGGTAAGTCTTGTCGGCGTCCAGGAGCTGTGCACCGAATTTCGTGGCTTCGCCAAAGCAAATGGGCAACATTCCCGACGCCAGGGGATCGAGCGAGCCGCTATGCCCCGCCTTGCGGGCATTGAACAGGTACTTGGCGCGCGCGACGGCGCCGGCCGAACTCACGCCCAACGGCTTGTCGAGCAGCAGAATGCCGTGGATGTCGGTCGGCACTAAGCGCCGCTCGCGATGCAGGGTCGCATCGGGGATGCCTAGCCTTCGTCGATCACGTGGCCGTCCTCGGGTGAGGCATCGGCGGGCAACTCCGCCTTCGTCTCTTTGGTGACCGAGTCGATCAGCTGCGTCAGACGCACGCCGTGTTCGATGGACGTGTCGAGTTCGAAACTCAAGGTGGGCGTGTAGCGGATCATCAGCGACTTCGACAAGGCATTGCGCAAGAAACCGGCGGCGCTTTCCAGTCCCCGCTGCACTTTGGGATCGGGGCCGTCCTTGCCGAACACCAGGTAGTATACCCGCGCCGTGCGCAGATCTCCCGTGACGCTCACGGCCGTGATGGTCACATTGCCGATGCGCTCGTCCTTGATATCGCGCCGCAGCAACTCTCCCAGCTCGCGCTGAATTTGTTCGCCCAGCCGACGCGCACGCGGATTCTCTTTAGCCATAACCAGCAGTAAGACGGTGGCGAACTTAGGACACCGGCGGCGACGCCAGCGTGCGCGCCACTTCCACGCGCGAATAGCACTCGATCTGGTCGCCTTCCTGAACGTCGTTGTAGTTCTTCACGCCGATGCCGCATTCGGTACCCGCGCGCACTTCGTTGACGTCATCCTTGAATCGCTTCAAGGATTCCAAAGCGCCCTCGAAAATGACCACGTTATTGCGCAGCACGCGAATCGGGAAATTGCGGCGCACGAAGCCGTCGATCACCATGCAGCCCGCTACGGTGCCGAACTTGCTGGAGCGGAATACGCTGCGCACCGCCGCCAGTCCGACGATCTGCTCCTTGACCTCGGGCGCCAGCATTCCCGTGAGCACCGCCTTGATGTCATCGATGGCTTCGTAAATGATGCTGTAGTAGCGAACATCGACGCCGTGTTCCTTGATCGCTGCACGAGCGGCCGCATCGCCGCGCACATTGAAGGCGATAATTCGCGCCTTGGACGCGGCGGCCAGGGTGACATCCGATTCGGTCAGGCCGCCGACTCCCGACGCCACGATATTCACGGCAACTTCGCCGGTCGACAGTCCATTGAGCGCTTCGCGCAACGCCTCTGCGCTGCCCTGCACATCGGCCTTGAGAAGGATCTGCACCAAATTGGCCTTGGTCTCACCCATGGTGGAGAACACGTCCTGCATGTTCGCGCTCTTCTGCGCCAGCTTGACGTCGCGTGACTTGGCCTGCCGGTGCATGGCCACATCGCGCGCCTTGCGCTCGTTCTCCACCACCAGCAATTCGTCGCCGGCATTCGGCGCACCGGACAGACCCAGCACCACCACGGGAATCGAGGGGCCCGCCGACTCGACGGGCTGCCCCGCCTCGTTGAACAGCGCCCGCACGGTCCCGAACTCCTGGCCGATCAGCAACGGATCGCGCAGCTTCAACGTACCGCGCAACACCAGCACTGTGGCGACGGCGCCGCGGCCCTTCTCGAGGCTGGACTCGATCACGTAACCTGCCGCCAGCCCCGTGGTCGGCGCTTTCAATTCGAGCACTTCGGCCTGCAGCAGAATGCTGTCGATCAGTTGATCCACACCCTGTCCGGTTCGCGCCGACACCGGCACGAAAATATTCTCGCCGCCCCATTCCTCGGGTATGACGCCGTACTTCGTCAGTTCCTGCTTGACCTTTTCGGCATCCGCTTCCGGCTTGTCCATCTTATTGAGCGCCACCACGATGGGCACCTTGGCAGCCTGGGCGTGCTGGATGGCTTCGATGGTCTGCGGCATGACGCCGTCATCGGCGCCCACGACCAGAATCACGATGTCAGTGACCTGCGCGCCGCGTGCGCGCATCGAGGTAAAAGCGGCGTGACCCGGAGTATCCAAGAAAGTCACCATGCCCTTGGCGGTCTCGACGTGGTACGCGCCGATATGCTGCGTAATGCCGCCGGCTTCGCCCGCCGCCACCTTGGTGCGGCGTATGTAGTCGAGCAATGATGTCTTGCCGTGATCGACATGTCCCATCACGGTAACGACCGGCGGGCGCGGCAACACCTCGAGCGAGGAATCGGCTTCGCCCTGCAGGTCGTCCTCGATGATATTTTCTTTGCGCAATACCGCCGTATGGCCCATCTCTTCGACCACCAGCACCGCGGTGTCCTGCTCGATCATTTGATTGATCGTCGCCATCACACCCATGTTCATCATGACCTTGATGACTTCGGTGGCTTTGACGGCCATTTTTTGCGCCAGTTCGCCGACCGTCATCGCCTCGCCGATCGCCACCTCGCGCACCACGCGGGCAGTCGGCATCTCGAAACCATGCTTGGCATCGGACTCGCTGCCCATGGAGCGGCGGCGGCCGTCGCGCGATTTCTTCTTCTTGTGCCGCGAACTCACGTCGCCGACGATGTGCAGCTCCTGGCGTCCGTAGCGGGTGGCCTTATCGTCCACCACCTCGCGTGCCGCTTTACCGGGCTTTGCCGCCGCAGCCTTGCGGTCGCGTTCGGCGACTTCGCGCGCTTGAATTTCGGCAACGCGCCGCGCCTCTTCCTCTGCCGTCCGCTTGCGATTCTCCTCGTCGCTGCGGCGCCGGCTCTCTTGCTCCAACCGCTCCTTATCCAAGCGTTCCTTCTCGAGCTTCTCATGCTCCACGCGTTCCAGAGCGGCCTTGGCCTGCTCCTCAGTTTCGCGCAGCTTGTCGATTTCCTCCTGCTGATGCCGCGCCTGATCTTCGAGCACCTCGCGCTTGACGTAGGTACGCTTGCTGCGCACCTCGACGTTGACCGTGCGTGCGCGCCCCTGCGGGCTCGCCAGCTTCAGTTCCGACTGCGATTTTCGCCGTAGTGTGATCTTGCGCGGCGCGGCGTCGGCCTGGACGTCGTCATGACCGTGACTGCGCCGCAGGTGCGTCAGCAGCTCGTGCTTCGCATCTTCGCTGATCATGTCCTCTGCGCTGTCGACTTTTATCCCGGCCTGATCGAGCTGCTGCAGCAGCCGATCCACCGGTACTTTCAGCACCTCGGCGAATTGCGCGACGGTAACATCTGCCATACTTGCTCCTAAACCTTAGCTTCTTCCGCGAACCAGTGCTTGCGGGCGTCCATGATCAGTTCTGCGGCTTTCTTCTCGTCGACACCGCCCATCTCGACCAGCTCGTCGACGGCCAGATCCGCGAGATCATCGCGGCTGCGGACGCCCTTGCGCGCCAGGGCCTTGGCCAAAGGTTCGCCCGCGATCTCGATCAGGTCGCTCCCGGGTTCCGCGCCGTCCACAGATTCCTCGCTGGCGATCGCCTGAGTCAACAGCACGTCGCGCGCGCGCGTGCGCAATTCCTTGACGATTTCTTCGTCGAACTCCTCGATGCCGTTCAATTCGCTGGCGGGAACATAGGCGATCTCCTCAATGGTCGAGAAGCCTTCCTGCACCAGGATGCTCGCCACATCGGCGTCGACATCGAGTTGCTTCATGAAGGTTTCGCGCAAGGCCAGAGACTCGGTCTCGCTCTTCGCCTCGGCCTGCGACTCGCTCATCACGTTGAGCTCCCAGCCGGTCAGCTCGCTGGCCAAGCGAATATTCTGGCCGCCCCGGCCAATGGCCTGGGAGAGTTTGTCCTCGGAGACCGCAATGTCCATCGAGTGCGAATCCTCATCGACCACGATGGATGTGACTTCCGCGGGTGCCATGGCATTGATCACGAACTGCGCGTTGTTGTCGTCGAATGGAATGATGTCGACCCGCTCGCCCGCGATTTCGTTGGACACGGCCTGCACGCGCGAACCGCGCATGCCGACGCAGGCGCCCACCGGATCGACCCGCGGGTCGTTGCTGCGCACGGCAATCTTGGCGCGCACGCCCGCATCGCGGGCCGCCGCCAGAATATTTATCAGACCCTGTCCGACTTCAGGCACCTCGAGCTTGAACAGCTCGATCAGGAATTCAGGCGCAGTGCGCGACAGAAACAGCTGCGGGCCGCGCGGCTCGGTACGCACTTCCTTCAAATAAGCCTTGATCCGATCCTGCGAGCGCACCGGCTCGCGCGGAATCATCTCTTCGCGCGCAATGAAGCCTTCGGCATTGGCGCCGAGATCGACGTAGACGCCGTTGCGGTCGACCCGCTTGACGATGCCGCTGACCAGAGTTCCGGCCCGGTCCTTGTAGGCGTCGACGACCTGGGCGCGCTCAGCCTCGCGCACTTTCTGCACGATGACTTGCTTCGCGGTCTGCGCAAGGATGCGGCCGAAGGGCACGGATTCCATCGGCTCCTCGACGAACCCACCCGGCTCCACATCCTTGTCGATGTCCCGCGCATCGTCCATGCGCAGTTCGCGCTCAGGCACTTCGAGCTCGGTGGAATCGTCGGCGAACACCTTCCAGCGCCGGAAGGTGTCATAGCCGCCGGTTTTACGATTGATCGATACGCGCACGTCCAATTCCTCACCGTGCTTCTTGCGGGTGGCCGACGCGAGCGCGGCTTCGAGTGCATCGAAGATTATTTCCTTGTCGACGCCCTTCTCGTTGGAGACCGCGTCGACTGCCATCAAAATTTCTTTGTTCATGTTCCTTTCCGCTCCTCGTCACTTAAGGCCGCAATCTCGCCTTCTGTATTCGTTCGAGAGGCAGGCTATGCGCCGTGCCGTCGACTTCCATCACAATTGTCCCGTCCGCCACCGACTTCAACACCCCGACGTAGCGACGCCGCCCGTCGATCGGCAGCTTCAACTCCGCAAAGATCCGCTCGCCGACGAACCGCTCGAAATGCCCGCGCGTGCGCAAAATCCGATCAAAGCCGGGCGAAGAGACTTCCAGCGTGTAATGGCCCTTGATCGGATCCTGGGTCTCGAGCACCTCGCTGACCGCGTGACTTACACGAGCGCAGTCGTCGACGGTGACCCCGGTGCCCGAATTATCCGCTTGGGCATCGATGAAAATCCGCAACACACCGCCTTGGCCACCGCGCGCAAACTCGATGTCCACCAATTCATAACCCAACGCCTCGATCGGCGACTCTAACAAGCGCATCAAGGCGTCACGCATTCCGGTTAACCCGCTCGCAAAAACAAAAAAGGGGACCATCGGCCCCCTCTCATCCACCTAGCCCCGTAAGGGCCGTTACCTCTCGAATGCGGGTCAGACTGAATGTGGCTACCCGCCGAGGGCCGCGATTATAGGCAATGCCGACTTAGGCGTAAACCCTGATCGTGCAAACGCCTCAGCCTAAACGACTGAGGCCGCATCGCTGCGGCCCCAGTTCTCGCTCGATACCCAACGCTTTACCAGCGCTTCGGACCGCGCGATCCACCACCACCACCACCACCACCACCACCGCCACCGCCGCCACCGCCGGTGCGCTCCTGCGCCTCATTCACTTTCAGCGCTCGCCCGTCGACATCGTGACCATTCAAGGCCTGCATGGCGCGCGCAGCATCTGCGCTTGCCATCTCAACGAAGCCGAAACCGCGGGGCCGACCGGTGTCGCGATCATTGATCAGCGCAACCGACTGTACAGCGCCATGCTTTTCGAACAGCGCGCGGACCGCGGACTCGTCCATTGAGAACGGGAGATTGCCAACATACATTTTCGTCATGTGAAGAATACCTACTACAAAAGAAGCTATCGGCCGGTCACTCGACGTTGCGATGCAAGAGTCGCGTGCCTGCCACCTGGATCGAAGAAACCTGCTTTGTGGGTTGTGGTCAAGGTGACGCCTGAGCGGCGCGGTGACCAGAAACGGACCAAGTAGAAATTCACGAACCGCGCCGGATGCTACAGCAATTTACTGAAAAACACGAATATTTCTCTTCAATCCGGACCCTGGCAGAAGCCTAGGCGGCACTCCACCGGGACAGCACCGGAGGCAGCATCCGATAGCGACTCAACGCCCCGGACGAACTCCATCGCCCGGCACAGCGCAGTCCTGCTGCGGCGCACAAGTGCGCGGCGAGGGCTGCTTCGGCCGGTCCGTGATTGACCATGAAGAACAGCCCGCTGGGGCGCAGATTATGTCGAATCCGGCAGAACAGCTTCTCAGGGACAAGCAACGATAGAGGCAGGCGCCAAGCCAGAATGGCCGCCGGAGTCAAAAACGGAAACCAGAACGTGATGAGGTCGGCCGGCAGGGACAACTGGGTGTAGTCGGCGATCACGAACTCGGCATTCGGCAGCCGGGCCAAGTAGCCGGCCGCGTAATCGATTCGCGCCCGTCCATCACTGAACAGCCGATGACCTTCAACTTCCACGCCCAGCAAGCGGTCCGGCCGAAAATACGCTTGCAGCGTGGCCGCGTACCAGAAGCTGGCGCAGCCTATGTCACAGAGGACGCCAGCCGCGGGCCGGCCCATCCCAAGACTCGACCAGCCGCAGTCCAGCAGATCCAGATACTCGTAATTATTCCGGCTGGTGGCGGCACTCATCCCCAGTTCAAACTGCACCTGGTAACGGTCGCGCAACGCAGCTATTCTCTCGCCCTGCTCGGGGTCCACGCTACAAAGTTCGCGAGCAGGTGCTTCCTCAAACGCACCGCGCGACCAACGTATGCGCCGAGAGCTGCCGTACCAGAAGACATGTCGCAAGGATCGTAATCGCTGCAGCAATGAATACATTCGCCGAATGCTATGCGGGACTAGAGGCAGCGTCGAGCGCGCGAAAGGTCCGGCGATGCGATTAGCGCTGCTGGTGCCCAAGTATTGGGCAACCTGGGTGGGCCTGTCCGTGCTGCGTGCCATCGAGCTGCTGCCCTTTACCGCACAACGCCATGTCGGCTCGGCCTTGGGCAGATTGATTCGCCGTCTGCCGCTCGCCTATCTGCGCATTGCGCGCCGCAATATTCAGCTATGCCTGCCCGCATTGTCGCCGCAGGAACAGCACGAACTGGTGGCGCGCCATTGCCAAAGCCTGGGGATGGCATTGTGCGAGACTGCCAACACCTGGTGGAGCTCCGATCGGCGTGTGCATGCGCTCGCCGAGGTACAGGGCCTGGAGCACTTGCAGGCGGCGTTCGCCAAGGGCCGCGGCGCCATCATGATCGGCGGACACTTCACCACCATCGAAATCGCCACGCGGATCTTGGGCACGGTGGTGCCGCTCAATGTGGTCTATCGGCCGATGAAAAATATCGTGCTGTCGCACATCATGTTCACCAGCTTTTCGCGCAACGGCAAACCGATCGCGCATGACGACATTCGAACCATGATCCGTGCGCTCAAGAACAACGAAGCCGTGTGGTATGCACCTGATCAGAGCTATCGTAACAAGGGGGCCGCCATGGTGAATTTTTTCGGCATTCCCGCCGCCACCACCACCGCCACCTCGCGCCTGGCGCGCATTTCCGGCGCCGCCGTGTTGACTTACTTTCCCGAGCGGCTGCCGGGGACCGCCGGATACCGCGTGGTGATCGGGCCGGCGCTCGATAATTTTCCGAGCGCCGATCCGATATTCGACGCGGAGCGTTTCAATCGCCTACTGGAGGCGCAAATTCGCCGCGTGCCCGAACAATATCTATGGGTGCACCGCCGCTTCAAAGGTCTTTCCGACGATTATCCCGACTATTATGGACGGGATTCACGCAATCCCCAGACCGTGCAATCGCCAAAGCCCAGCGGCTAGACGCGAGCGTTCTTCGGGTGTTACAGCGGCGCGTGCAATTCGTCGCGGTGCTTCGATTTCAGTACCAGCCCATACACCAAGCCGACCAGCAACCAGGCGCAGCCAACTCGTGCGGCAAGCACGCTCATGCCCGAGAACACTGCGAGCACCACGATGATGCCGCAGATCGGCACCAGCCAATGACGGATCCACGCGGTCGAGCGCCGCTTGACCGCGAAATAGGTCAGCACAGAGACATGTAGGAACAGGAACCCGCTGAGCGCCCCGAAGTTGACGATGGAGGCCAGATCATCGAGCCGGTTTTTCATGTACAGAGCCACACCAAGCGACACTGCGGCCGTCACCAGCATACCCATGTACGGTGTGTGATAGCGCGGATGCACGCGTGCCAGAAACTTGGGTAGTTGCCGGTCGCGGCCCATGGCAAATACCACCCGCGCCACGCCGACTTGCATGGGCAAGGAATTCGACAATCCGACGATGCCCGCATACGACCAGGCCAGCACCACGGCGGTCCACGAACCTGTGGCCCACGCGGCCAGTTCATACACCGCCGCCGCCTGATCCTTGATGGCGATCCCGGGCAATAGATTGCCGAGAACCCAGCTAACGGCCACGAAAAAAACCGCCGACAACACCAATACCGCGATGATGGCTCTGCCGACGACCCGCCGGTCGCCGCCCTCGACTTCTTCCGCCAGAGTCGACACCGCGTCGAAGCCTAGGAAGGACATGATGCAAATCGAGGTTGCGCTGAATATCTTGCCCGCATCGAAGGTAGCGGCGTCGAACACCGGCTTGAACGTCAGCCCGCCATTGCCTTTGCCGGAGTACAGGGCGATCACCGCCAAAATCAGAAATCCGACCATGATGATGACTTGCAGCGCCACCGAAATAAAATTGGCGCGAGATGTCACCGTGATGCCGAACCAATTGACCATCGTGGTGATGGTCACCATCGACACGATCCAGATGCCGCGATCGATGCCCGGCAGCAGAGTCTCGAGCGCCACGGCGACGAGAACGTACACGAACGCTGGAATCAACAGGTAATCTAGGAGAATCATCCAGCCGGCAATGAAGCCTGAAAAGATGCCCAACGACTGGCGCGCAAAGCCGTACACCGAGCCCGCCGACGGCAGGGTCTCCGTCATGGTCGCGTAGCTTTGCGCGGTAAAGTACATGCACACTCCGCCCAACACGTAGGCGAGCACGATCAAGCCGTCGGACTCGCTCCACACGAAGCCTAAGGTACTGAAGGGTGCGAACGGCGCTATGTACGCCAAGCCGTACAGGACGAGGTCCCAATATCGCAACGAACGCTTCAGCGAGGCCCCGCCGGCCGTGCCAGTGTCAGTGCGCGGTGGACTCATCCGCCTTCTTGAGCAAAGCGGCGCGCACCAGCGACGCTTCGAGCCGCAGAGGACGAGTGCGCAGCTGCCCGATCTCGGCCGCCGTGTACGGTTGAAAATCAGCCGGTAGATGTTCTTTGTCGAATCGCCAAAGCATCCAATTCATCACCTCGGCCAAATCCGCATCGGACAGCGCCGATGCAGCCACACCCGGCACGCGACTCAAGTATTCACGGCCTCCGGGTACGGACAAGAATCGCGCCACCGTTCCCTTAAGGCTCGGCGCAGTTTGGTCCGTGCCCGAACCATCCGGCCGATGACAACCCTGGCAATTGAGCGTCCAGTGCTGCCACGCCAGCTGCTGGTTTGCGACCCCTGCCGGCGCCGCGCCGACCTGATCGTCGGCAGCCGCCGCCACTGCGGCGGCGGTGACCAGCGCCCCGATCAATGTCGAACGAAGGAGCCTATTTTTGATCAATAGCCACACCCAGGATGAGCGCCACGGTGCATGTATAGGACTGGCTCTTGGTGCCGAAACACCAGGTGATCTCGTTGTTGTTCGAGGGCCGTACCAAGGGTCGATCACCCTGGTTGTTCTGGCACGCGCACCTGCCCCACGGCACTCCGCCACAGCAATCGTTATAGGAAATGATGTAGTTGCGCTTGTCCGCCGGATTGCTACAAGTGCCGATCCATGTGATCGGCGACATTTCCGTGCCGGGCGGACAGGAGGTCACGGTTCCGCCGTAACAGGAACAGAGCGAGCCGTCGATGGCGCAATACCTCCAGTAGTCGCACTTGGTCGCGTCGCCGGGATCCTGCGGATTGCCGCTGTATCGTGGTGATAGCACGCCGGAATTGGGGTCGGAACCGTTGGCTTCGGGCCCCTCCGCCCGCGCCACCGGCAACAGGGGCAGTGCTGCGGCGCCCGCGAGAAAGCCGCCCAGCACGCTGAACACGTTGCGCCGCGAGGTGCGGCTCGCGAAGCCCCGCAACACTTTTTCCGTCAGATGATCGAAGTGAGCCACTGTTATTCTCCCGAGGATTCGCGCTGACTGAGGAATCGCTGAGCTACCGTCACCGCAGCGGCTCGATTTGCAGCCGGGTATGCAGGCCCGGCAGATCCATGCTGCGGATTAACGCGCCCTCGCGCGAGTCGTAGACGTCGAGACGCTCGCCTGCCTGAACCAAGAGCAGCGGCTCGGTTCCGTGAGTCAGCGAAATCGAGGAACCCGGCCGCACCAGCCGCAGCCGTTTGACGCGCGTCTTGTTGACGGTGTTGAACACCCACACTTCGTTGGCCGGATCCTTGTGCGAGCCTTCATGAGCGCCCTGCTGCATCAGCACATACAGGAGCTTCTGCTCATCCCCGGCCACGATTTGCCAGCCGCTGGGCCGCCATTGGCCTTCGGCGTCCGCCGCCGACACCAAGGGCCAATCCGGTAGAACTTTGGCCTCGTCGCCTCGCATATCGACGGGCTGCACACGGCCGTGCAGACTGGGGAAGTACCTGACACCCCCGACAATGGTCGATGCGGTGAACAGCGGGTCGGTATCGAGCGGATTGAATGCCTTGGTCTCGCTACGACCGGCCACCGCGCCCTTGGCATCGAGCCGAACGCTCAGCAGATTGCCGCTGGAGCAGAGGGTGGAAAAGCCGCGGGCGCCCGTCGGATACACGAGCGAACAGCCTGGAATTTCCACATCGCCCAGCACCTTGCGATTGATCAAATCGACGATGGTCACGGACGAAGCAGGCGTAAAATCGAACACCACCGCCATGCGCTGATCGTCGGTGAATGTAATCATTCCCTCTTGGGCGGTGATCAATGCCCGCTTGCCTCCCGGCAGCACGATTTCGCCGATCGGATTGAGCGTATGAGTGTCGTAAATCGTGATGAAGTCCGTGCGCGTGCCGCGCGTGCCGCGCGACCATACCGTGTCCGCCACGTACACTTCCGGACGCTTGTCCGCCACCAGCAGCGTGGACGAGTCGCGCGCCTGCAATTGGGCCTTGACCTCGCGGCTGTCGCTGCCGACATTGCGCAACTCGATGCGATCCCCGGCGTAGTTGAGCCATGCCCAAGTGGTTGGGTACTTGGCCGGCAGGGTTTCGATTTTTTGAACTCTGTCGGGCGCCAGCGGCGTCGGGAATTCGGCCCCGCATGCCGAGGCCGCGAACCACGCACCGATTGCCATGGGCGTCGCCCGTAGAATACTCGTTCTCATTTTGATTCCCTCGCGGCTTTTTGAGGCTATGCGCCTTCTTGCGAGAAGTGTACGACAACGGCCGCAAACTGAATACTGTTACGCGCTGCGTGTTAATTTCCCTCTGCCGCGAGGTATATTGCCTGCATGAATGTTGCGCTCGTTGTCTTTTACTCGGCCATCGGCCTCGCCGGTGCGGCATTCATCATCGGCGCAGTATACGCCGCACGCCGCAGCACCACGGTGCGGCGGCCGACACCTCTGGAGCTGCTCATCGGTCTCGTCACCGATTTCTTCGACACGCTGGGGATCGGATCGTTTGCGCCTACCACGGCGATATTCAAACTGCGCGGCATCGTCGCCGACGAGTTGATTCCCGGCACGCTGAATGTGGGCCATACGCCGTCGGCCATCGCCGAATCATTGATTTTCGTCACCGCCATCGCGGTCGATCCCCTGCTGCTTATCACTGCCGTCGGCAGCGCTGCTGCGGGAGCCTGGCTCGGCGCGGGTGTGGTGGCTCGCCTGCCGCGCCGCGCGATCCAGTTCACCATGGGCGCTGCCTTGTTGATTGCCGGCAGCGTGTTTGCCGCCATCAATTTGCACGCGCTGCCGGGCGGCGGCACAGCGATGAGTCTGGCAGGCTGGAAGTTTGGAGTCGCGGTGGGGATAAATTTCGTTCTGGGCGCGCTGATGAGCGCCGGCATCGGACTGTATGCGCCTTGCATGATCACACTGGCGCTGCTCGGGATGCATCCCATAGCCGCATTTCCGATAATGATGGGATCGTGCGCACTACTGCAGCCCGTCGCCAGCCTGCGCTTTTTTCAAACCGGCAAGTTCGCATGGGGACCGTCGATCGGCCTCGCCTTCGGCGGTGTGACCGGTGTGCTCATCGCCGCCTACATCGTCAAGAGCCTGCCGCTGGAGGCGCTGCGCTGGCTGGTGATCGTCGTCATTGCCTATGCTGCGTTCGCCATGCTGCGCTCGGCGCTGCGCGCAAGAAAATAATTGCGTGAACGAACAAATCTCCGTGCAAAGCGTGACCGGCGTCGATCTGACGCTGAATCTCGCGGGCCCGGGTACCCGCAGCTATGCGTTCGTGATCGACTGGCATATAAGGTTGCTGCTCGGCTGTGCGTGGCTGCTCCTGGCAACCTACGCCATGAAACTCAGCCTCGACACAAAATCGCAGGGCGCTCTGTTGAGCCTGTTGCCGGCGGCTGTCCTTTATTTCCTGTACCACCCCATCCTGGAAGTGGCAATGCGCGGCAAGACCCCCGGCAAGCGAATCGCCGGAATACGCATCGCCACGCGCAGCGGCGGCATGCCGACTACGGCGGCGCTCCTGATCCGTAACTTGTTCCGCCTGATCGACAGTCTGCCCGCGTTATATGTCATCGGCTTGATCAGTTGTTTTTTCACTGCCAACCGGGTGCGTATCGGCGATATGGCCGCGGGCACTTTGCTGGTGATGGACGATTCGGCAGCAGGGAAAACGTTGGTACGAATGGAGGCATTGGCGGGGTCCCGCCTGCCGCTCGATACCCTGGAGTTGGTAGATCAGATTCTGGAGCGCTGGCCGACTCTCGCATCGGATAACAAAAGACGCATCGCCAGCTCGCTGCTGGCACGCGTGGAACCTGGCGGCGATGCTGCCGGCCTTGCTGATCTCAGCGAGTCCGACTTGCACGCGCGCCTGCTCGCGCTGCTCGAGGGGCACGGACCAACCACTCATGGCTGATCAGGCCGACATGCGTGCATGGATCATCGCCCGCGCCGGTACCTGGCGCGGTCTGATGCAAAATATCGCGACCTTGAGGTTTGCCAGGCGTGCCAGCCTGGAGCAGGCCTTGGGCGCCGTAGAGTCTTACCGGGGGCTGGCCCGAGACCTCGCGACAGCCCGCCGGCTGGCGCCCCATAGCCGTACGACGGCGGGCCTCGAATCGCTCTACGCCCAAGTACACGCGTTCATCAGCCGCAAGCCGCGGGGCGGAGCGGCAGGTCTGCTCGATCTGTTGCGCGTCGACATTCCACGAGCCGCTTACGAGCTGCGCTCGCGCATCGCCGGTATGGCACTGCTGATGACGCTGAGCGCCGCCGCCGGTTGGTGGATCATCGCCACCTTCCCGACGCTGATCGGGCTGTTCGCCGGCGAAGCAATGATCGCGCGCGTCGAACAAGGGCACCTGTGGACCGAAGGGATCCTAAACATTACTCCCTCGTCGGTCATGTCCATCGGCATCCTGGCGAACAACATCGTAGTCAGCGTGCTGGCATTCTGCGCAGGAATATTCTTCGGCCTCGGCACCTTCTATCTCGTCGCGCTGAACGGCGTGATGCTGGGAGCCGTGTTCGCCTTCGTGCATCAGCACGGTCTGGCCGGCGCACTATTCAACTTCATCATCGCCCACGGACCGGTGGAGCTATCCGTCATTTGCGTGGCCGGCGCCACCGGGGTGGCGCTGGGTGAGTCCATCATTCGGCCGACTCTGGCCACTCGCCGCGATTCGTTCCAGGCCTGCGCCCACCGTGTCGCTCCTTTGCTGCTGCTGTGTGCAGCACTACTGGTGGGGAGCGGTCTGATCGAGGGCTTCGTGTCGCCGGATCCTGACTTTCCACTGGCCAGCCGCGTCATCATCGGCGTGTCGTACTGGACAGTGATGTGGATTGTGATGAGCGGCGGCCTGTTCAGGCAGCCCGCACCGGAGTCGAGCCACTCCCTCTAGGCGCGTTTCGAGCGGCGGAAATTCGCATAGGCCGCAAACACCGCCCGTTCGAGCTGATCCGGCTTCGCCACCAAAGCCGGCGCACCGAGTGCATTCAAAGTGCGCACCTTGCGGGCAAGACCCGTGCAGTATTCCTGTGCTGCGAGGCTGCGATAGGGATCGAGCCAATGGTTAGCCGGCGAACGGGCCATGGACTCGGCAGCGCCGCTCGACATTCCGGCAATGAACGGCAGATGCTTGGGCAATAACAGGCGCACGGCCTGCGCCAACTGGCTTGCCACCGTCGTATCGTCCACATCGGTGAGCAGGACCACGAGGCTGCGCTGGCGCACCAAACTCCGGACGCGCAGCGCGGCATACAGTGGATTGGATTCGGTGCGTTCGACGCGCGCGGCCGCCAGCATCGAGCGCAGTCGCGCAACTGCTGGGGCGCCTCGGGCCGGCGCCAGCACCGCCAGTGGCCGGTCCGCATAAATGACCAGCCCGACGAGATCTTCTTGGCCGGCGGCGTACTGCGCGAGACGCGACGCGACGTTCACGTAGTGGCCGAAACGGTCGAGTGCCCCGGCGCGCAAGGCGCTGGCGCGGCCCGCATCGACGGCGATGACGATTTCCAGGCGGTGATCCTGTGAAAAATCGCGGCTGATCATTCGGCCGGCGCGGGCGGTGGCTTTCCAATCAACGATGCGCGGCGGATCTCCGGAACGGTATTCGCGCAAGCGCAGCACTTCCGCCCCGGTGCCGAGCTCCGTACCAGCCCGTACGCCGGCCCCCGCAAGGCCCTTTACTTCCATTGTGTTGTGAAACAAATCGGGCAGCACGCGGACCTGCTGTTGGAACTTCAGGTGCCTGGGCCACCAAGCAAGCCTCAGCGCACCACCGATCCGCACCCGCTGCGCAGGCCATTCATAAACCCCCAAGCGCCCCGCACTGACCCGCCGCTCAATGCCGGCCGGCGTGCCGGCGCCGATCCGCAAGGCAACGATGCCACCTTCCATCTCGAAGAAATCCGGAGCGGCAGGCGCCAATTCCACGTCCAACGTGCGCCGCATGGCATGCGCGACAATGAAGCAAACACGGCCGGAGCGGCCCAGCAGAAATCGCTCCCGTGGTTCGATTTGCACGCTCACTCCGCTGTGCATCACGAACCAGGATTCGTAGGCTAAGCCGAGCAGCAACAATGCAGCCGGCAGCAGCCATAATCCCGCAAGATCCGGCTGCCTGCCCCAATCGCCCAGCACGGCGATGACGGCCGTCAGGAACACGAGCAACAGAGAATTGAAGCGCAGGCTCATGGCGTCAACGCGGCACCGGCACCTGCTCGAGCAGCCTCTGCACGATGTGTTGGGTGGACACGCCTTCAAGCATGGCCTCCGCTGCCAGCACCAAGCGGTGCGAAACCACAGCCGGCAGCACGTCCTTGACATCATCGGGGGAAATGAAATCCGCACCGCGCAGCGCTGCGGCGATACGCGCGGCGCGCAGCACTGCCAGCGCCCCGCGCGTCGAGAGCCCCAAGGTGAGGTGCGAGTGCTGCCGCGACGCCTGCGCCAAATCGAGCACGTAGGCGAGCAACTCCGGAGCCATGTGCACCTGATCCACGCAGTTCCTCGCGGCGAGGAGAGCGGCGGCGGAAACGCTGGCGGCGGCCTCCGCCAGCACAGGTGTGTTCACCGCCGCATACTGCGTGAGAACGGAGCGCTCATCGTCGCGCGCCGGGTAGCTCATGTCGATGCGCAACATGAAGCGGTCGAGCTGCGATTCGGGCAGCGGGTACGTGCCTTCGAACTCGACGGGATTCTGAGTCGCAATGACCATGAACTGCGGCGGCAGCGCATAGGTCTTGCGCTCGACGGAGACCTGCCTTTCCTCCATGGCCTCGAGCAGCGCCGACTGCGTCTTAGGGCTGGCACGATTGACTTCGTCAACCAGGAGAATGTCGGCGAACAGCGGCCCCGGGCGAAACTCGAACTCGCGATTGGCAGCGTCATACACGTGCACGCCGATGATGTCGGAGGGCATGAGATCGGCGGTGCCCTGCACGCGGTTGAACGTGCCGCCGAGCGCGGCAGCCAGGGTTTTACTCAATAAGGTTTTGCCGAGGCCGGGCGGTCCCTGTAACAACACATGCCCGCGTGCCACGATGGCGATGGTCAGGGCGCGAATCACCGGCCGCAGGCCGATCACCGATCTGCCGAGCGCTTCCTGCAGCTGCCGCTCCAATTCTTCCAACGCAGTGCTCATATGACATTTCCTTGCAACTGAACTAGTAAATTCTGCAATCGAACCAAATCGACGCTGCGACCGGTCTGCACCCGAGCGTGCAACCGGCGCAATTCAATCAAGTCGCGTGCCGATACGCCGGCATGCGCGGACAGCCATTCCCACGGGGGCGCTCCGTCCTGGGCCAAACCTAAACGGCTGCGAATCGAATTGAAAAAATTCGCGAGCAACCCTGCACCCGCCGCCGCCGATGTCAACGTCGCGGCAAAGAACTCCCCGCTACTGCCGACAAACGCCGTGACATCGACAGGGTTCCAATCGGTGACTCGCATCCGCAGGCGCTGCACGCCCAGCACGAAGACGATCCATAGCAACACGATCCAGGCCAGCGTTCGATGCAGCCGCGGATCCTTGAAGAATGCCTTGGCGTCGTAGTAGCTCACCGCGCCCTGATGGGCATCATCGAAAATCACCGTCCCCGCTGCGGTTCGTGACCAAGCGACGAGATTCGAAAGAAGCCGCGCGTTATCGCGCTCGCCGATCACCGCGTTGCTGAAGATGCTGGCGGCCGCGAAAGTGATGACCTGCCCCTTGCCTTGGCGCCGCAACCACATCGCCGCATCCCCTGTACCGGCGATTTCGCCAATTTGCAGCACGCCCGAGCGGTCCATCGGCGTGCCGCGCCAGCGTGAGGCGGGAAACTCGGAGAGCATTTGCACGGCCTTCACTTGATTGAGCAAGGGATGATCGCCGCTAGGTTGTATGCTGCGGCTCTGCAACTGCAGCAGGCCCTTCAATACCGAACCGATAGGCTTATGCGAAGCTTGCTTCTTCGGCTCGTCCTCGGGTTCGATCACGGTGAACTTGAGCCTGGTCAGCCGGCCCACGGCCTCGACCGGATTCGAGTTATTCGTGAGCGCCCACAGTGGCGTGTCGTCGAGCGCAGCCAAGACGATCAGCGTGTTGCCGTCCTCCACCCATTGATCGAGTTGCGTGGCTTCACCCGGCCGCGCCGGCAACTCGTGCGGCAGTGTCGTCAGCAGGATATTGCCGGATCGAGAGCGAACCACATTGCCCGTGAGCAAGCCATCGTAGCGTTCGTGGAGTGCGGCCACTGGAATTCCCTCGGACCTGAGCCAACGCCAGGCCGCTTGGTAGCCGTCCGGCCGCAACTCTGTGCTCACAGGCAGGGCCGCCTCGGCTTGCGCGGGTTTGGGCTTGGGCAGGAACAAGAAATAAAAAAGCGCCAGCGCACCCAGCGCCAAACCGAGGGTAACCAGCCTGTCCCTCAACGTCGACTCGCCGAGGCCGGCAACTGTGCCAGGAGGATTTCACCCTCGCGCAGCACGCTGTTCAAGCCTTCGAGCCGGTCCCTATGTACGCCGTAGAGAATTGCCTCGGCACTGGCCGCCACCGCGGCAAATACCGCTCGCTGGGCTTCGCTGTCGAAGGCGCTGCACGTCACCAGCTCACGATGCGTCAGGCTGCGCTCCGATTTTAGCCGTCCACTTTGCATCAGCCGGCGCACGAGCAGGCGCAGCAACACGGTTATTCGCTGAGGCAAGGCAAGTGTCCCCAATTCCGAATTCAGGGAGTCACTCGCCGCGACGCTGCTTGCGGAAATGACGCGCGCAGGCCGGGTGCGCCTGCCCATGATGAGGCCGGCGGCCTTCAGCTCGTTGATCACGACCCATCCTGCCGCGATCACAACCAACCCAATCAGCGAGTATAGGACGACGTTGAGCAGCGACGCGGATTGACGCAGCCGATCCAGCCACCGATCCAGCCACGACAAGGAGTCGGGGTCGTGGCCCTGAAGCCACGCATTCAACCAGGCCTTGATTGCATCCCACCAGGACTGCGGCGCGGGAGTCTGCTCGCGCGCAATGCTTTTAAGGATTCCCGGCAACGCAGCGGTATCGGGCCCCGCCTTAGGCTTGGAGTCCATGTATCGCCCCGCCAATATCGACACATCGTGCAAGGCATCACGGTTCAATTGCACGCGCCAGCCGTCGTACAGTATCCCATCCAACTTGAGCGCCTGTATTGCCCTCTCGAGCCCCGGACATGCGGCATCGAGAGCTTGGATGCCGGAGATTTCCTCCGGTATCTTCGCTGCGCAATCGCGAATGACCTCGACCGGCGCGGCCTGCATAGGCGCGGCCTGCATAGGCGCGGCCTGCATAGGCGCGGCCT
>JBDUEQ010000084.1:0-9817 GCA_040002315.1 Gammaproteobacteria bacterium | reverse complement strand
TGATTTGACTGGCTCCCCGGGACGGATTCGAACCGCCGACCAACGGATTAACAGTCCGTCGCTCTACCACTGAGCTACCGGGGAATGCGGAGAAGGCGCGGATTGTCGGGAAGCCCGCCCCCTAAGTCAAGGATTCAGGCATGGCCTGAGACGGCGTGCGGCACGTAGGGTGCCTCCAATTGCGTAATTTCGGCGGGATCGAGCTTGAGCGTCAGCGCCGCCACGGCATCTTCGAGATGCTGCGGTTTGGAGGCGCCGACGATGGGAGCGGTCACGAACGGATTTTGGGTGATCCAGGCGAGTGCCACGTGTGCCTTCGGCACTCCGCGGGCGGCGGCGATGATCGCCACCTGTTCGACGACAGCGCGGTCGGCAGCGGCGGTGGCGGCGTACAGCTTGTTGCCGAACTCATCGGTTTTAGTCCGTGTCGTTTGCGAGTCCCACGCCCGAGTGAGCCGGCCGCGCGCGAGGGGGCTCCAGGGAATTACCCCGATCCCATCAGCGGCGCACAGCGGCATCATTTCCCGCTCTTCCTCACGGTACAGCAGGTTGTAGTGGTTCTGCATCGAGACGAACGGCGTCCAGCGGTTCCGTCGGGCGACATGCAATGCCTTGCTGAACTGCCAGGCGTACATCGAGGACGCGCCGAGATAGCGGACCTTGCCGATCTTCACGATGTCGTGCAGAGCCTCGATGGTCTCTTCAATAGGCGTGGAGTAGTCCCAGCGATGAATCTGGTATAGATCGACGTAGTCGGTTCCCAGCCGCTTAAGGCTGGCATCGATCGCGGTGAAGATGGCCTTGCGCGACAGTCCGCCGATATTCGGCTGCTTGGTCATCGGGAAAAACACTTTAGTGGCGACCACCACTTCGTCACGGCGGGTGAAATCCTTCATGGCGCGGCCCAGAAATTCCTCTGACGTGCCGTCGGAATAGGCGTTGGCGGTGTCGAAGAAATTGATCCCAGCATCTACCGCTTGGCGGATGATTTGACGGCTGGGCTCTTCTGTAAGGGTCCACGGATGATCGCCGCGCTCAGGAACACCGAAGCTCATGCAGCCCAGGCAAAGTTCGGAGACCTTCAGACCGGTGTTTCCCAAATTCTTGTATTTCATTGTGTCGATTGTAGCTGTTGGAACACGCCGAGCCGATCGCTAATCTGCCAATGCTCTACTATCCGATCGCCCTCGAAGTAGTAAACCGTGGCCCTGACATCTTGATCGATGCCAGTCCACAGCCAAGTTGCGGCAACGGCGCGGCGGTCGGCCAGCACCTCTTGCAATTCGAAGCGTTGGTCTGGGAAGGGTGCGCGGGATTGGCGCACGCGCTCTTTGAATTCGTCACGGCTCACTTGCTTACCCTGCCAGGGATCTCCGGGGTCGTGGCGAATGAAGTAGGTATCAGCAAGGTAGCGATCACAGGCGTCTATATTGCCTTCGCTCCAGACCTCTTTGATGAATTGCGTCCCCTGGGTTCAATCAAATGCCAATTTGCAGGCGTGTTCGCGCACATCGGGTGGCCAGCCGGCGACGAGGTCACCGAATCGTTCGCGGTCGTCCGCGAACAGCGCGCGGCAAGCTTCTTCAAAGTTCTCGAAATTGCCGGCCATGGCGGACATGAAGTGATAGGCGGCTTCTTGCTTTTGACGGCGCTGATCGATCTCTTGGTTCACGCGCCGAGCTGCTTCCACCAGCTTGCGCATGGCGACTGATGCGCCTCCGGGTTGGGTGCCCAGCCATTGCCAGTGCCTCGGCAACAAGGTGACTTCACGGGCAACGACTCCGAGTTTTGGCCGGCCGCGTCCGCGCGGGCGCGATGGCGGGGCAGGGCGGGCGAGTCGCGCGAGCAGCTCGGCATCGCTGCCGCGGCTGTCGATATCAATGGCGTGACCGGTACTGTCGTTATAGATGAACAGCGGCTGCTTGGCGCCGCGATCCATCGCCTTCTTGGCCGCCAGCGCCACCTGCTCCAGTGGTCCGGAAGCGATTCGCTTCGGACCTAAAAACGCCGTGAATAGCGAAGCTTGCGTATTGTCCAGCACGGCGCATCCCAAGTAATTTCGAGACTTAATAATACCCGGACGAAAATCAAAGGTCAATAACATCCGGGTAATAATACGTTTCCGCGGCAACGTGACTGACGCCGCGTCGGCCTGCAATTGAGGATGGGCGGCGCAGGTAGGCTCGACAGAAGCCGTAAACGCCCAGCCGAGGCGCGCTAGAAAGCGCGGCCTTCTCGGCTCGTCTTTCGGTCAGGTGAGGATCAGGCGCGTTTGGCGACTGCCACGCTTAACACCCGTCGGATGCGGCCGAGCGCATCCTCGAGGATCTGCATGCTGGTGGCAAAGGAGATGCGCATGTGCCCCGGTGCGCCGAACCCCGATCCGGGAACCACGGCGACGCCGCCCTCCACCAGGAGGTACTCGGCGAAATCGTTGTCATCCTTGATTCCGAGCGCGTGCATGGCGCCGCTGACGTCTGCGAAGGCGTAGAAGGTTCCGGCGCCAGGCAGACAGGAGATGCCGGGAATGGCATTCAGGCCGGCGACCACGAAGTCATGGCGTTGCTTGAACGCCTTGTTCATTTCGGTCACGCAGGTCTGGTCGCCGTTCAAAGCCATGGTGGAGGCGCGCTGCGAAATGCTGGAGGCATTTGAGGTGGATTGACCCTGAATGATGCCCATGGCGGCGACGATTGCCTTCGGGCCCCCGCAGTAGCCGATTCGCCAGCCGGTCATGGCGTACGCCTTCGACACCCCGTTGATGGTGATGGTGCGGTCGTAGAGCTGTGGATTCGCCTGCACGAAGCTGGTGAAGGGTTCCGCAGCCCAGTAGATGTGTTCGTACATTTCATCCGAAGCGATGACCACCTGCGGATGCCGCTCGAGGACCACCCCTAACGCCTGTAATTCGGCCTTGGTGTAGGCGGCTCCCGTAGGGTTGCTGGGGCTGTTCATGAACAGCAGCTTGCTGCGGGGCGTAATCGCAGCTTCCAGTTGCGCCGGGGTGATCTTGTAGCCCTGCTCGGGGCCGGCATAGACCGCCACCGGCACCGCGTCCGCCAATAGGGCCATGTCGGGATAGGAGACCCAGTAGGGCGCCGGAATCACGCATTCGTCACCCGGATCCAAGAGGGCGACGCAAACATTGAAACACGTCTGCTTGGCGCCCGATGACACCAGGATTTGGTTGCGCTCGTAGATCAACCCATTGTCGCGCTTGAATTTGGCGATGATGGCGTCTTTCAGCTCGCCTGTGCCGTCGACGGCCGTATAGCGGGTCACACCCTTGCGAATCGCGTCCACGCCCGCATCTGCTATGTGCACGGGCGTGTCGAAATCCGGCTCGCCGGCCCCCAAACCAATGATGTCCTTGCCTTCGGCCTTGAGTTTGGCGGCCCGGGCTGTGACTGCCATGGTCGGCGAGGGTTTAACCTTTTGAACACGCTTGGAAAGTGACACGGCCAAGAGAGAATTCCTATGTTAAAAACGGCGCAAGAGTGTACGAAATATTGTCGGCAGGCGCCAGAAAACGGGCCATTGGTGCCAGCAGGCGGCCCGAATGGCGCCAGAGTCCCAGTGCCATGGTGCCATGCGACATATGACAGTAGGAACCGGCAACGGGCGCACAGGCAGACCTGCGGCGCGTGTCCGTGAACCGGCATCGTGAGAGAATGAAACAATGAGTTTTGAATTGTATTCAGATTACTTGCCGGCCGGTGATCAGCCGCAGGCGATTGAAAAATTGGTCGACGGGTTGACCAGTGGGCTCGCCCACCAAACGCTGCTGGGCGTGACCGGCTCGGGGAAGACCTACACCATCGCCAATGTGATCCAGCAGGTGCAGCGACCGACGCTGGTGATGGCGCACAACAAGACGCTGGCCGCGCAGTTGTATGGTGAGTTCAAGGTGTTCTTTCCGAAGAATGCGGTGGAGTATTTCGTGTCGTACTACGACTACTACCAACCTGAGGCTTACGTGCCGGCGTCCGATACCTTCATTGAGAAGGATGCCTCGATCAACGAACACATCGAGCAGATGCGCTTGTCGGCGACCAAGGCTTTGCTGGAACGGCCCGACTCCATCATCGTCGCGACCGTATCTGCGATCTACGGCTTGGGCGATCCGCAGGCCTATCTCAGTATGGTGCTGCACATGTCGCGCGGCGACAAGCTGGAACAGCGCAAGCTGCTGCGGCGGCTTGCCGACATGCAGTACACGCGCAACGAAATCGACTTGCAGCAGGGCACGTATCGTGTGCGCGGCGATGTGATCGACATCTTTCCTGCCGAGTCGGAGCGCGAAGCGGTGCGCGTGGAATTGTTCGACGATAGGGTGGAGGCGCTCAGCTTCTTCGATCCGCTCACCGGCGAAGTACTGCGCAAGGTGCCGCGCCTCACCGTGTACCCGTCGACGCACTACGTAACTCCCAAAGAACGCATTCATAGCGCGGTCGATGCGATTCGCGACGAACTGCGTGCGCGTTTGCTCGAGCTACATGCTGCCGGCAAGCTGGTCGAAGCTCAGCGGTTGCAGCAGCGCACGTTGTTCGACCTGGAAATGATGCACGAGGTCGGCTATTGCGCCGGCATCGAGAATTACTCGCGCTACCTGTCGGGTCGCTCCGCCGGCGAACCGCCGCCGTGTCTGTTCGACTATCTACCGAAAGACTCCTTGCTGGTGATCGACGAGAGTCACCAAACCATTCCGCAGCTGGGCGCAATGTACAAGGGCGATCGATCACGCAAGGAAACCTTGGTGGAGTACGGATTCCGCCTGCCGTCGGCGCTCGACAATCGGCCGCTGCGCTTCGAGGAATTCGAGCATATGGCTCCGCAGGCCATCTATGTGTCTGCGACGCCGTCGCATTATGAGAAGCGGGTGTCGGCGCAGATAGTCGAACAAGTCGTGCGTCCTACGGGTCTGACCGATCCGGCGGTGGAGATCCGTCCGGTACGCGCCCAGGTGGATGACTTGTTGTCGGAGATTCGGCTGCGCGCGCAGGCGAAGGAGCGGGTGCTGGTCACCACGCTGACCAAGCGCATGGCGGAGGATTTGACCGAGTACCTGAGCGAACATGGAGTCAAGGTCCGTTATCTGCATTCAGACATAGAAACCGTCGAACGCTCGGAAATCATTCGCGATCTGCGGCTCGGAAAATTCGATGTCATCGTCGGCATCAATCTGCTGCGCGAAGGTCTCGACATGCCCGAGGTGTCCCTGGTGGCCATCCTGGATGCCGACAAGGAAGGTTTTCTGCGCTCGGAAGGCTCGCTGATTCAAACCATCGGGCGGGCGGCACGTAATTTACAGGGCAAGGCGATTTTGTACGCAGATGTGAGGACAGGTTCGATCGAGCGCGCCATCGCGGAGACCGACCGGCGCCGCAACAAGCAGATTGAGTTCAACGTCGCGCACGGCATCACCCCGCGCACCATCGTCAAGGCCGTGGGCGATGTGATGGAGGGCGCTCGCTCGGTGCAGGAACGGGAGCGATTGGCTGCCGACGATGAAGCGTCGGCGCTGGCACCGGCGCAGGCGCTCAAGCGCATCAAGAAACTCGAGGCGGAGATGATGAAGCTGGCGCGAAATCTGGAGTTCGAGCAGGCCGCGCGCCTGCGCGATCAGATTCAAAAGCTTCGTCAGTCGGCATTTGGTGTACCGGATACGCGGGCAGGTTAGGAGCGTTTATGGCAAAGGAATTCATTCATCCCCCGGAATCGGACCTTGAAAAGACCGACCGCTTGCCGATTCTCGACAGCGCGCAATTCGACCATGACGTCGAGGACGACGCGGTGCCCATGGATCACACCGCCGTGTTGCCTGGCCCGACGTTGGCGGCTGCCCAGAGCATGCCGGACTTCGTTCGATCATCCGGCGTCGATCTGCCGTCGCTTGCCGAGAGCGTGCGCTCGGTGGAGGAGCGCATCGCCCGGCAGAGCGCGGACTATGAGGCGCTGAGCCGGGCCTATGAGCGTGTTCTCGAAACCGAGACTACCTTGGGTAAGCGCGCCGATGCGTTGGCGAGCGATCTGGCAGCGTCCCGAACCGCGCTCGAGTCCGAACAAGCCCGGACGCGGGAATTGGACAAGGTGCTCGCCGACCGCAGCGGCTCGGTGGAGTCGGCCCGCTCGCGGGTCGAAGAGGCGTTGCGCGAATCGGAGCGTTACCAGAGTGAAGCGCGCACGCTGCGCGATGCGCTGAGCACTCGTGACGCCACCATCGCCCAGGTGCTGCATTCTTTGGGCGAGCGCGATGCGCAATTGGCGGCGCTGCAGGCCGAGCACGCCAAGATATTGCCGGAACTTGAAGCTACCGCGAAATCCAGCCTGCAGCTGGACGCGGAATTGCGGGCGGCGCGCGTGCAGGTGAATGGCCTCGGCCTGGAGCTGCAGGCGAGCCGCGAGGCGACAGCGGCCCTTGCCGTGAAGCTGAAACGCGGTGAGTCGGAAGTGAACGCGGCGCGCACCGAGTTGGCCGCCGTGAAGACACAGGCGACTTCGTATCTCGAGGTGCTGCGCAGCCGCGAATGGCGCCGTGGATTCGATCAAAATATGTTCCGCGAATTGGACGCCCAAGTCGGCGCGGCCAACGCCGGACATGGTGCGCTCGAATCGGAACGCGATCGTTTGCAAAATCAGGTGAACGAATTGCAGGCAGAACTGGCCGCGCAAGGCGAAGCGATCAGCAAGTTGCAGGCGACGTCGATATCGAATACCGCCACGCTGGCGCAGCAGTCGAACGACCTGAAACGGGCGGAAGAGACACGCGCCCGCCTGGCCATCCAGCTGAGCAGCGCCGATACCGAAGTGGCGAAATTGAACACGCTGTTGACGGCGCGCGATAAGTCGCTCGCGGAAGCGCTCGAGCGCGGCAGCATCGACGCCAAGCAAGTGACGGAATTGCTGGAAGCTGCAGAGCGCAGGCACGCTGAACATACGGCGCAGATCGCCCGGTTGCGAGACGAGCAGACGGCCCAGACGGCCCAGCTGCGCGCTGAGCAGGACTCACAGATCGCCCAAATGAACTCGGACGCCGAGGCACGCGATCAAGAAATGGCTGTGCTGGTGGCGCATTTGACCGAGGCACGCCGGCCCATTCAAACGATCGAAACGGAGGTCAAGCGTCTGAGCGAGGAGCTGGCGTCGAAGAGCTCGGCGTTACAGCAACTCGACGAGGAGAGCCAGAAATTGCGCGCGACGCTCGAGCGAACTCGCGGCGCACTCGAGGAGCGCGAGTTTCTCATCCGCCGCCTGGAACGCAGCGAGAGCAACAATGCGAACGTGCTCGGACGAATCCAAACCAGCATTGAGCGACTGGGGTCGGTTCCGCAATCGAGCGCAAGCGGGACTCCCGCGGCAGCGGCGGAGTGGTCGGCGGAGCTGATTCGAATCGACGGCGACCGGCCGGTGACGCATGTATTGTCGCGGCGTACGCGTATCGGGCGTGCCAGCGGATGCGAAGTGCACATCGAATCCACCTCCGTGAGCCGTCACCACGCCTTGATCCTGGTTGGGCCCCGCGACTCCATTATCGAGGATCTGAACAGCACCAACGGGGTGCTCGTGAACGGGCGCAAGGTGACCCGTGAGATGCTCAGCGACGGCGACGCGGTGACCATCGGGGATATCCAATTCCGCTACGTCGCTCGGCCACAGCAGCGCTCGGCTGACCCGGCGACGGGCGGCCCGATCCCATAAGAGTGATTTTTGGCCTAAGATACGGTATCTTTCGCGCCCTTCGAGCGCGCTTAGCTCAGCGGTAGAGCATCACCTTGACATGGTGGGGGTCACTGGTTCGATCCCAGTAGTGCGCACCATCCTGGATGGCGGGGTGCCGGGCTTTGGAAGGGCCGGTACCCCGCGCAATGCCTTTGGTAAGATGCCTGTATGCCCGTGATTACTCTTCCCGACGGAAGCTCGAGACAGTTTGACCATGCGATCTCCGTGGCGGAGGTCGCTGCCAGCATTGGGCCCGGCTTGGCGAAGGCGGCGCTCGCCGGCAAGGTCGACGGCGTCCTGGTGGATACCTCCGCGCTCATTGAGCGCGACGCCAAACTCAGCATAGTGACGGACAGGGACCCGGAAGGGCTCGAGGTTATCCGCCACTCGACGGCGCACCTGCTCGCCAATGCAGTCCAGGAATTGTTTCCCGATGCCCAGGTGACCATCGGTCCGGTGATCGAGGACGGTTTTTATTATGATTTCGCTTACCAGCGGCCGTTCTCCACCGAGGACTTGGCGGCCATAGAAAAGCGCATGGCAGAGATCTCGGCCAAGGATTTGAAGGTGCACCGGCGCGTGCTGCCGCGCGATGAGGCCGTGGCTCATTTCAAGAAAATAGGCGAGCACTACAAAGCGGAGATCATTGCCGCCATCCCCTCCAATGAGCCCATCAGCCTGTACGGTCAGGGCGAGTGGGAGGACCTGTGCCGCGGGCCGCATGTGCCCAGCACCGGCAAGCTGAAGGCGTTCAAGCTCATGAAGGTGGCCGGCGCCTACTGGCGCGGCGATTCGCGTAACGAAATGCTGCAGAGAATCTATGGTACGGCCTGGGCCACTGAGAAGCAGCTCAAAGAATATCTGACCCGCCTGGAGGAGGCCGAGAAGCGCGACCATCGTCGTATAGGCAAGGAACTGGACCTGTTCCATCTGCAGGAAGAGGCACCGGGCGCTGTGTTTTGGCACCCCAAGGGTTGGGCGCTGTTTCAGCAGCTGATCGCCTACATGCGTCAGCGCCAGACCGAGGCCGGCTACCAAGAAGTGAATACCCCGCAGGTCATGGACCGCGAGCTGTGGGTCAAGTCGGGACATGTCGAGACCTTCGGCGAGAACATGTTCATGACGCAGACCCCGGATGAGCGGGTCTTTGCCTTGAAGCCCATGAATTGCCCGGGACATATTCAAGTGTTCAAGCAGGGACTGCGCAGCTACCGGGAGCTGCCGCTGCGCTTTGCCGAGTTTGGCGCGGTGCATCGCTACGAGCCCTCGGGGGCATTGCATGGCCTGATGCGGGTGCGTGCGTTCACGCAGGACGATGCGCATATTTTCTGCACCGCGGAGCAGATCACCGAGGAATCGATCAAGGTCACTGAGCTGATCTTAAGCATTTACCGAGATTTCGGCTTCGACGACGTGCGGATCAAGTTCTCCGACCGGCCGGCGAAGCGGGTGGGCTCGGATGAAATTTGGGACAAGGCCGAAATGGCATTGCGCAACGCGTCCGCGGCCGCCGGCATCGAGACCACACTGAACCCCGGCGAAGGGGCGTTCTACGGTCCTAAGCTGGAGTTCGTGCTGAGGGACGCAATCGGGCGCGATTGGCAATGCGGCACCCTGCAGGTGGATTTCAACCTCCCCGCTCGGCTGGGCGCGACCTATATCGGCGAGGACAGCCAGAAGCACACCCCGGTCATGCTGCACCGGGCCATGTTCGGGTCCTTGGAGAGATTTACCGGTATTTTGCTCGAGCACCATGCCGGCAAACTGCCGGTTTGGCTGTCGCCGGTACAGGCCGTGGTGATGGGAATTACCGACCGACAGGACAAATACTGCCTGGAAGTGGCGGAAAACCTGAAAAATCAGGGGCTTCGAGTGGAAACGGACTTGAGGAACGAAACGCTAAAGTTTAAAATCCGCGAGCACACAATAAAACGTGTCCCATTACTCTTGGTTGCCGGGGACCGGGAAGTGGAGGGACGCACCCTGGCCGTACGCACGCGCGGTGGCAAAGACTTAGGTAGTTTGGGGCTTGCAGAGCTCACCACCTTGCTTTGCGACGAAGTCGCGAGCCGCGGCCGTCTTGTTTTGGAGGATCGCG
>JBDUEQ010000083.1:0-29050 GCA_040002315.1 Gammaproteobacteria bacterium | reverse complement strand
CAGTCTGCGTAGCGCACCGCGATTCTTCTACACCTTGACCATTCCCAAGTGATGGTGGAAACAATTCGATATGCGCGTGCTGCTGGTTGAAGACGACGACATGATTGCGAAAGCAATGCAGACGGCGCTGCGTCAGATCGGTTTCGTCGTTGATTGCACGGGCGACGGCAAAAGCGCCTCCGCTGCGCTGAAGGCATCGACTTTCGATCTAGTGTTGCTCGATCTTGGCTTGCCGCAACTTGACGGCATCGATGTCTTGCGGGAGCTGCGCAAGCGCGGTGATGCCACTCCCGTCATTATTCTCACCGCGCGGGATGAGAAACAACAGCGCATTGCCGGACTTGACGCGGGCGCGGACGATTACGTCGTCAAACCATTTGATCTCGACGAAGTAACGGCGCGAATGCGCTCGGTCCTGCGTCGAGCAGTGGGACGCGGCGATCCGAGCATCCTGCATGGCGATCTGCGGCTGGATCCGATCACCCGTACGGTGCAGCGCGGTGGCGCGCCGGTCGCCTTATCGGCGCACGAGTTCGCGGTGTTAGAGGCACTGCTGCAGCGTCCGGGCGCAGTTCTTTCGCGCAGCCGACTCGAAGACCGGCTCTACGGTTGGGACGAGCAAATCGGCAGCAACGCGGTGGAAGTCTACGTGCACGGCTTGCGGCGCAAACTAGGCAGCGATGTCATTCGGACGCTGCGCGGAGTGGGCTACTTCGTGCCCAAATTATGAAGTCCATCCGCGCGCGGCTCCTGGTGGCATTGGTTATTCTCGTGGCATTCGTCTCAGTGGTGGCGGCTGCCGTTACTTATCGTCGCGTCTTGGCCGAAACATCGACATTGTTCGATTATCAACTGCGGCAAATGGCGCTGTCGCTTCGCGGTCAAATATCGCTGGCGCCGCGCATTGAGGTGCCGCCGGATCAGGGCGATACTGATTTCGTGATCCAGATCTGGGATGTATTCGGGGCGCGCACTTATTTATCGCGCCCCGGCCTGCCCCTGATCAATCAGACGGCGTTAGGTTACGCGGATCTGCAGCTACGCGGTGAGGCTTGGCGAGCCTACGGCCTACAGACAGCAGACGGCGTGATTCAGATCGCCCAACCGGTTCGCGTGCGCGAAGGCTTTGCGCGAGCGGCGGCGGTGCGCGTAACCGTCCCGCTGATCTTGCTTCTTCCCATCATGCTCGGTGCGGTTGCGTGGAGCGTGCGGCGCGGCCTGCGGCCGCTCGAATACGTGACTGGTGAAGTCCAGCACCGCGACGTGCGCAGCTTGACGCCGCTGGGGACAATTGATCTACCCCGGGAAATCGCACCGCTGGTCAGCGAACTCAATCGACTTCTGGCCCGATTGCGGGATGCGTTCGATGTACAGCGAGCCTTTATCGCCGATGCGGCACACGAGCTGCGATCACCGCTTACGGCGTTGCGTCTGCAACTCCAATTGCTCGATCGTGCGCAGGACGAGGCGGCGCGCTTCGAGGCACGCACTCGGCTGGGTTCGGCGATCGAGAGGGCGATTCACCTGGCGGAACAGCTATTGGTCTTGGCTCGCAGTGAGCCCCAGGAAAGCACCGGCGAATTGGGTCCCGTGGACTTGGCTGTGGTCGCCGCCACTGCCGTGACCGACACGAATGAGTTGGCGGTGGCTCGGCAGATCGATCTAGGCCTCGATGCAATGCCCGCTGTTTGGGTCTCAGGCGATGCAGAGGCTTTGCGGATTCTCGTACGAAATCTGGTCGACAATGCCGTGCGTTATACGCCGCAACACGGGTCGGTTGAGGTGCGCTGTCGCGCCACGGTCGAGGGCGCCCGGCTGGAGGTTGCCGATACGGGCCCTGGTATCGCCGTGGCAGATCGGGAGAGGGTGTTTGACCGCTTTTATCGGCGCGCCGAAGCGCGGGAAAGCGGCTCCGGTTTGGGGCTTGCCATCGTTAAGACGATCGCCGCGCGGCATGGTGCCCGGATTGCGCTTGACGAGGCGCCGGGCGGCGGTTTGCGCGTCGCGGTGACGTTTCCGCTGCCCTCTTAAGATTGCCTTAAGCAATGCATGTGAAGCTGTCGTTCGAGCGTTTGCTCAAACAGCTTTCGCATCGTAGGAGATCACATGCAAATTCGCACCAGCTCGCTGGTATGGTCCGCGGCCGGCTTGCTCGCCGTCGGAACGGCTACTGGCTTATCCGCACCCGCTCTATTGCAAGCCGCAGCTTCGCCTGCGGGGGCAACTATCCCGGGAGCTCTAAGTAAAGGTGTCGTGGTCGCCGAACCGATGCAGCAGATCGCCGCGCCGAACTATCGGGCAATCGTCGCGCGCAATCAGGCAGCAGTCGTCGGCATCACAAGCGCCGGGTTAATGCCCGCTTCTTCAGCGCAGGACTTCGGCTCTGGAAATCCGCCTGACGATAGCGACAATCCCTTGTCGCAGTTTTTTCGCGGCCGTCCAGCCCCGCAGAACCGTGGCATGGCGCATGCCCAGGGGTCAGGGTTCTTGATCTCATCCGACGGACTGGTGCTTACCAATGCGCACGTGGTTGACGGGGCCAAGGAAGTCACTGTCAAACTTTCCGACCATCGCGAATTCAAGGCGAAGGTGTTGGGCGCGGACCGCAGCAGCGACATTGCCGTGCTGAAAATCGATGGCCATGATTTTCCGAGCGTTCGGCTTGGAGATTCGGATCAATTGGGCGTAGGCGACTACGTTCTCGCCATCGGTGAGCCGTTTGGTCTCGAAGAAACGGCGACCGCCGGCATAGTCAGCGCGAAGGGCCGCTCGCTTCCGGGCGATGGCTATGTTCCTTTTATTCAGACCGACGCGGCGGTCAACCCGGGCAATTCCGGCGGGCCGCTTTTTGATGCGAACGGAGCCGTAGTGGGCATCAATGCCCAGATCTATACTAATTCAGGCGGCTATCAGGGGGTGTCTTTCGCAATCCCCATCAATCTGGCGGTGCAGATCAAGGACCAAATCGTAACGACCGGCAAAGTGGTCCATTCGCGTCTGGGTGTCGAAGTGCAATCGCTCAATCAGTCGCTGGCCGAGTCCTTCAAATTGAAGACACCAAATGGTGCGCTGGTTGCCAAGGTTGCCCCGGACAGCGCCGCGGCCCAAGCAGGCCTGAAGCCGGGTGATGTGATCTTGAAGTTCAATGGCGATGCAATATTTGACGCGGGTCAATTGTCCGCCAGGGTTGGCGTCGTTGCGCCCGGCGAAAAGGCGTCCCTGGAAGTGTGGCGCGACGGCAAGACGCTGTCGCTGACCGCCACCATCGGCGACGCCGCACAGTTGGCTACCGAGGACGCGAGCGGCGGCGCCTCGGCGCCCGCCAGATTGGGTCTATCGCTGCGGCCGTTGAACCAAGAGGAGCGCCAGCAGGCGGGCATTTCCTCCGGTCTCGTGGTCGAAAACGTACAAGGTCGTGCGGCCGAAGCCGGCGTCCAGCCAGGAGATGTGGTTCTGTCCGTTGATGGCACGCCGGTGCAGAGTGTGGCGCAGTTGCGCGAGATGGTGCAGAAGCACGAAAAGCAGATCGCATTGCTGATTCAGCGGGGTGAAACGCGGCTGTTCGTCCCAGTGACTTTGGGCTAGGAGGACTTTCGGGCTAGCCGAGGCTGACCATCGCCGATCCAGGGTGAAGCGTGAGCCGCCCTTCTCCCTGGCTCCGCAACAACTGCGTAACTTGTTCGGCGGGCAGGGGATTGTCGAAGAAAAAGCCCTGCACTTCATCGCAACCCTGCGCTTGCAGCTGGTCGGCTTGGTCCTTGGTTTCCACGCCCAGAGCGGCCACCGTCTCGCTCAAGCTGCGGCCGACGGCAAAAATTGCATCGGCGAACGCCTG
The DNA here is from genome assembly GCA_040002315.1 of Gammaproteobacteria bacterium. Lineage (GTDB taxonomy): Bacteria > Pseudomonadota > Gammaproteobacteria > Steroidobacterales > Steroidobacteraceae > Bog-1198. The sequence continues at coordinate 25,215 of JBDUEQ010000083.1, read as the reverse complement.
CTTCCCCGGAGTCGAATCGGCGGCGGGCGCTTCTGTGAAACTGCCTGCAACGGAGCGGCGGATTTTAATGGTGTCGAGCGGAAATTGACGCAGTTTGAAGAGCGAGGAATAGCAGGTGCCGAAGTCATCAACCGCGATCTTGACCCCCAAGGCCTTCAAGCCAGTCATTACGTGAAGCGTCTTGGCGATATCGTGGAACAGCATGCTCTCGGAGACTTCCAGTTCCAGCAAATGCGGCTGCATGCCCGTTTCGCACAGGATCCGCGTGAGGTCGGATAGAAGATGCTCGTCTGAAAACTGGCGCAGCGTCAGATTGACCGCCATCGGGACCTCCAGCAGTCCCTGTTTTTGCCAGGCCACATTCTGCAGGCAGGCGGTTTTGAGCACCCATTTTCCAATGGGCATGATGAGCCCGGTCTCTTCGGCGACAGCAATGAATTGGTTCGGTGCGAGAGTGCCAAGGATGGGATGCTGCCAGCGAAGGAGCGCCTCCACGCCGGTTATCCGTCCGTTAGCGGACTGCCTCCTGGCCTGGTACAACAATTGAAATTCCCATCGTCCGAGCGCCTGCCGCAGACTCGTTTCGAGAGTGAGACGCTCGAGGGAATTGGCATTGAGCTTCTTGGAATAGAACTGGAAGTTGTTCTTTCCCTCTGCCTTCGCTTGGTACATCGCGACATCGGCATGCTGGGTGAGGGTCAGTTCATCCTTGCCGTCTTCAGGATAGGTGCAGATGCCGATGCTGGCGGTGACGCGTAATTCCTGTCCCAGCAGCAAGAAAGGCTGTTCCAGCGCAGCCAGGATTTTCTGTGCCACGACGGCCGCATACTCTCCCGATTCCAATTCCGGCAGGAGCACCACGAACTCATCGCCGCCCAAGCGTGCAACCGTGTCGCTATCACGCAGACAGGACTGCAATCGCCGCGCCACCTCCTGCAACAACTGATCGCCCGCTTCGTGCCCGAGGGTGTCATTGATCTGCTTGAAGCGATCCAGGTCGAGGAACAGCACCGCGAGCCGCCGCTGATGGCGATGGGCCAGTCTGATGCCGCGGGTCAAAAGCTTGCTGAATAGGCCGCGGTTCGGCAAGCCGCTCAGCCCGTCGTGATAGGCGAGGTACTCCACACGCGCGTCGTTGGCGATCTTCGCGGCGTCTTCCCGCCGCCGGCTTTGCAGCAATTGCCAACTCAAGCGACTAAGAATCCCCGTCAACGCAATCACCAATGCGGTACCGATCGCAGCGCGTTGAATATAGAGGCGACGGTCGGTGGAGGCGGCGCCCAGTTGTTCATTGGCCGAGAGTCCGACGATCACCGCCACGGGGAAGTCATAGAGCTCGCGCGCCGCGGTAAAACGGCGCACGCCGTCCCAAGGATTGACGACGAGCGACACGGTTGCATCGTCGTTGCCGGTACTCGGCGCGACCACGGCGGCAAAATCCACCGCATTCCCGACCTCAACGGCATCCCCGGTGCGCCGGACGCGGAATACGCCATCCGCACCCAGCACGGCGAGAACGCCCTGCCTGCCCAGCCTCGACGGATCATAGCCGCTCGCGAAATAGGCGGCATCGACCGCTACGGTCACGATACCGCCGAACCCGCCATCATGCGTGCTGAGGCGGCGACCGAATGTGAGGGTCCATTCGCCCGTTTGCGGATCACGGCGAGGTCGATCTATCCATACGTCGTGGCGTGCCGCGGCCTTCTGATCGCGCAGTGCCACAAAATACGGTTGCTCCTTCACATTCAATGGTGGCCTTTGGCCGGTGCTGGCGATCACGGAGCCGCTCTCATCAATGAGGGTGACAATGAAAAGCAGATTCGGTGGCAGGAGCGAGCGCTCCTGAAGTTCGGATAATACAAGCCGGTCGCCCTTGGTCTCGACGGCATATTGCACAAACCTCAACGTTTGATCTATTTCACGCAGTGCGCGCACCACCTGCGCCTCGTACGTTCCCATCAGCTCCCGCGTGGAGGCAATCGCGACGCTACGGGCGTTGTCGCTCTCGACGGCGATGAGATGGACTGTCGTGGTCCAGATGAAGGCCAAGATCAACAGTGCGCCCAAGGGAAACAGCACCAGCGGCTCGGCAACATGGCTGAGCGCCGTCAGCAGCCTGGCTTTCGTGCCACGGTGTGCAGTCCGCGCTTGCAACGTGGCAGTGTCTTCGAACCTTTGGCCAACATTATTCATCGAGAATTTCACGACATCGTCGAGTTGTTCGGCATCGACAGCATACGCGCGACCGCAATGCGGCCGAGCGATATGTGCGCGGTAACGTACAGACGGCGTCGCTTCGACATGGATTAATGTAGGGTGAGGATCAGTCTTGTCCAATGCTACGTGACACGCCTCGGCGCCGCGCTGATGGCGATATCCTACTGTTCGGCAAACGCCGCCGGCTCGGACGATTCGATGTTCTCGCTGGGCGGGTTTGGAACCCTCGGTGCCGTTCATTCCAGCGAACATCAGGCGGACTTTAGAACAAGTTTTTTCCAACCCAATGGATCGGGCTACACCCGCGACTGGAGCTTGAGCGTCGATAGTTTGATTGCGGGTCAAGTCACTGCCAATTTCACTCCACAGCTATCGGCAGTGCTGCAAGTCATATCCCAACAGAACTACGACAACTCGTACTGGCCGCACGTCGAGTGGGCCGACGTGAAGTATCAATTGACGCCGGATTTCAGCGTACGCGCCGGACGTACAGTGTTGTCGAGCTTTCTGATATCGGAAGAGCGCAACGTAGGGTACGCGAACCCGTGGCTGCGCCCGCCGGTCGAGGTCTATAGCCTCAATCCCGTCACCAGCATCGATGGTGTGGATGTCAGCTACAGGGTGAAGATCGGCAATGTCACCCAGACGTTGGTGGCCAACTACGGTACGCGCAGCCCTTCGATCCCTCTGCACGGCTCGGTGGAATCGCGGCACAACTGGCTCATTGCCGACACCATTGAGTATGGCGCGACGACTTTGCACATTGCCTATGAAGAAAGCCGCCTCACCGTGGGTTATCTGGGAGAACTCTTCGGGCCCTTGCGGCAATTTGGCCTGCAAGGAAACGCGCTTGCCGACAAATATGATCTACAGGACAAGCGCGTTACGTTCTTTGGCTTCGGCGGCATGTATAACCCGGGCGATTGGTTTGTCGCAGCTGAGTGGGGAAGCACCAACTTGCATTCGGTACTTGGAAATAACACTGGATGGTACGTGAGCAGCGGCCATCGATTCGCGAAGTTCACACCTTATGTAACATACGGCCTCGCAAAGGCGGATAACTTGTCGGATCCCGGATTGACCGTATCGTCGTTGCCGCCCGCGCTGGCGTATTCGGCCATGGCGCTCAATGCCGGACTCAATTCGGTGCTGAGCACGAAACGCGTCCAGAGCACGATTTCAGCCGGTATGCGTTGGGACTTCATGAGGAATGCCGATCTCAAACTGCAATTCGATCGCACTCGCGTCGCAGCCGGTTCGACTGGTACATTGATCAACACGCAACCGGGTTTTGCGCTGGGACCACGGGTCAATCTGCTCAGCGCCACGTTTGACTTCGTGTTCTGAGCAAGATGCGTCGCCCAAGCCGCGTGGAAATGACAATGATCGGACTCGCGGCCTGCCTTGCAATAACGGCGGCCGAGGCCAATGTGGTGACCGTGGTCTCAGCCCAAAGCCCGATCACCTCCTTGAGCAAGGCCCAGGTGGCTGACATCTTCCTCGGCAAGTCATATCGTTTCCCGGACGGCTCACAGGCTACACCCATCGATCAGCCCGAAGCCTCGGGCGTGCGCGAGGAGTTCTACGACAAAGTCACCGGCAAATCCCTGTCGCAAATGAAAGCGCACTGGTCGAAGGTCATTTTCACCGGCCGTGGACGTCCGCCGAAGACGGTGTCGAGCAGCGCCGAGGTCAAGAAGTTTCTCGCCGCCAATCTCCTGGCGATCGGCTACATCGAGGATACGCAGGTAGACCCGAGCGTCAGGGTATTGCGTGAAAATTAGACGGGTGGCGCTGCGGTGTTCGGCGGATTTTCAGGGGCGTTAGCTCCGCGAGCCGGACATGCGAGCCATGGGCCGTACGAGTTTCTGCAGGGCTTTGCCTGCATCCGGAGACTGAGTGTCCGGGCCCAGGAATTCCATGACGGATTTGCCGCCTATCGAATGTTCGGCGATGACTTTGAGTGTGAGCAGCGCCGGCGTCGCCAGGATCACGCCGGCGATACCCCAAAACAGGCCGCCGAACCATAGAGCTAGAAAGATCAACAGCGGGTTGATCTTAAGGCGCCGGCCGACAAACAAGGGTTGGATAATTTGGCCCTCCAACATAGCCAGGACCAGGTAGGACCCGGTCACCGCCAACACCCGCCCTATACTATCGAAGGTCACGAACGCGACAAGGGTGACGATGATGAGCGTCAGCGTCGATCCGGCATAGGGAATGAAATTAAGCCCCGCTGCAATGATGCCCCATAGGTAGGGCGTCGGCATTCCACACAGCATCATCGCGCCCGTGGTGGCGCACCCCAGGGCCACATTGATGATCGCGGTGGTTACGTAAAACCGGCCCACCTCGCCGCGGACCTTCTCAATGATGGATAAGACATGGGCGGCATTCAGGTCATCGACAAACGCCGCCGTCATTCGTGCCAGCATCGGCGGCCCTCCGGCCAATAGAAACAGGGTCACGATCACGAACGTGAGGAGGCTCACCATGACCTCTCGGGTCGCGTCAATGATGAGTACCGGGGCGCTTTCCTTATCCATGGCTGCTGTGGGGGCCGCGCCGGCCGGCTGACCAGGCGCGCCGATGCTCCCCGCGCTGCTGCGTAATTCCTCAACGTGCGTGATGAACCGGATGGCCGGATTCAGCTTGCGTTTAATGACCCGCACGGTCCGCGGCGCGGCCGCAAACCATTCCTGGGTCGGCGCCCACATGAGATTCACGGCTCCGGCGAGCAATCCAAACACGACGATCAGAATTATCGTCGCGCTGAGGCCGCGCGGCACGTGCAGCTTATAGAGAGTTTCTACGGGGCCCGACAGGATCAGCGCGCAGAGCAGCGCGAAGGCGATCGGAATGAAGGCGACATGCGCCACATATAGGAGCAATCCGATGGCACCCAACGTCAGCACCTTGATGGCCGTGATTTGCCTGACGTGCAGGGCCGAAGGCTTATGTTCTTTGGATGTTGTTTTTTCTGCGTTCACAGCTGCCGCCACCGCGTTGTTGTGTTTGGCTGATAGAACATAGCGCATTCATCGTGGCGGTGCAGCCCTTGCCGTCAGTTTGTGGCATCCACAGCACAGTTGTCGCGTGTAAGCATTTTCCTACTGGGCAAACCTTCATACCCGCGATAGCCGGAAAAGCCTCGCTCCATGAGCCCGAACCTGCGGGGCAATGAAGTCCCGCACCGTGTCCTGTGCCCATGGCTGCCATAGATCCTCTATGCGTACCTGGCCACTCAATCCCAAATCCGCGAGCCGGATCGTAATGGGTGCGTCGGCCACCGCGGGAGTGGGATCGCGCAGATTGAAAAGCGCAAGGTAGGTATCCGAACTGCGTGTCGGCCTGGCTTGCCACGCGGCCAAACCATCGCCGCGAAATATTTCCCGGTTGTCCTCGCTCGACTGGTTGACGGCGAGGACTGCGTCATTGGTGAGCAGGGACGATGTGAATTCGTCGAGCTGGGTGAGATCGCCGCCCATGATGAGCGGTGAGCGCGTGATCGACCACAGGGTGATCAAAGTGACCTGTTCCGTGGCGGTCAGCCGTGTCTTGCGGCGCCCCATGTCCAGCACACCGAGCGGCAGCATATCCGCGTCCGGCCAATTGCCGTCGCGGCGGTAGGCACTCCAGCTTCGAAGTCTCGCAAACTGCTCCTTGAGCGATGGCCAGGTATCCCAGAAATCCTCGCTGATGCGCCACATGTTGGCGTTCCCGGCGACGTCCGCCGCTGCATCCAACGGCATTGCGCCCGGCGACAGCGACAGGATCATGGGACGGCCGCAACGATCGAGCGCCCGCCGCAACGCATGAATTTCGGGTTGGTTGCGCGAATACGGGCGGCTCATGTCGTCAGCCTTGATGAAGTCAACCCCCCAGGACGCGTACAACGCGACCACCGAATCGTAATAGTCCTGAGCGCCCCGCTTCGACATATCGATGCCGTACATGTCGCTGTTCCAGGCGCAAACATTTACGCGGTCAGCAATATCGCCCGCGCGGTAGCGCGACGCCACAATGGGCGTGTTTCGCTCCACCGCCTGACGCGGCACCCCACGCATCATGTGCAGCCCAAATTTAAGGCCCAGACTGTGGACGTAATCCGCCAGCGGCTTGAATCCCGCACCCGATGCGGCAGAGGGAAAGCGGTTGGGTGCAGGCATCAGCCGGCCCCATCGATCCATCGACAATTCTGCGCCGCGGCGGTAGTCGTAGCTGTTGGCACCGGGCTCGTACCATTGAATGTCAATGGTAAAGATGTCGAAACCATGCGGCAGCAAGCGCTTGGCGAGGACTGCAGCGTTCGCCCGCGCTGCCGCTTCACGGATGGTTGGGCCGAAGCTGTCCCAAGAATTCCATCCCATGGGTGGAGTGGGCGTCAGGCGGCGAAAGTCTGCCGCGGTCGGCGCAGCCTGTGCTTTCTGCGGTGCCTGAGCCGCGGGCAATACCGCGGGACACATTGCGATTAGCGCCAATAGATCGCGTCGCGAGACGATTCCTGGCCGCATTGGCTTTTCAAGTCTAGGAAGACGCGGCACGAGTGGGTTTGGACACTTTGTCGCGCCCGCGCTCGGGCGCTGACCGCTTGTCCCCGCCGGCGTCCTGCCTCACAGGAGTTTCCGGAGCGATTTGGCCGCTCAAAGTGCGGTCGCGAACAGCGCCGTAAACTTGTTCAGTAACGGTGCGAACAATGAGCTGCAACGGGCCTCCTTCGAATATCTCGTAGGTACGCCATCGCGCCTCCCGGAAGATCGAGCGCCGCATTGTATACCGATCCACGCGGGATGCCGGTGCGAAACTAATCCAAGTTGACGACGGCGACGGACTTCGCCGGCAGGGTCAACGATAGGCTGCCGCCGTCGAGCGATAATCCCTTCAGTGGCACAGGATGAACCGAGTTCGGATGCTCAAACGTATTGCGGGCGTCCATTGTCGCCGCACTCAGGACCTCTGCTTTAGCATGCGAGACGCCGGCGCCGACGATGTGTACGTGGAGCAAGATGGCGCGGTTGGGATCGAGATTGACCAGTGCGATCAAGATCGCACCCGCTGCGGTTCGGGCGGCGGATATGCTAACCGCAGGGAGCGTAAGCTCGCCGAATTTGTAGGACGGTGACTTCAGGTCGGCCGTAAGGGATGTAGCATCTTGAAAGGTTCTGAACATGTGGAAGGCGTGATATGTGGGGGTCAGCAACATCTGCGAACCCTGCGTCAGTATCATGGCCTGCAAGACATTGACCATCTGAGCGACATTGGCCAGGCGCACTCGATCGGCGTGGCGGTGAAAAATATTGAAGTTGACCGCGGCCACCAAAGCGTCGCGCAGCGTATTTTGCTGATACAGGAATTGTTCCTCGCGGCCGGGTTCGGGGTCGTACCACGTGCCCCATTCGTCGACCGCGAAGGCTACCTTCTTTGCAGGGTCGTGCTTATCGAGCAGTGCAGTGTTGTGCGCGATGAATTCATCCATGCGCATCGAATGTGCGAGCGTGGAGATCCACTGATCCTCGCCGAATCCGACGGCGGGTCCCTTGGCTCGCCAATCGTCGCCGGGCAGAGTGTAGTAGTGAAAACTGATTGCTCCCATGTCCTGGTGAACGCGTGATGCAAGCACGTCCGTCCAAGTCGTATCGTCGTCATTGCCGCCGCTCGCCACGATCGTCGGTCGCGCACCCACGGGCGCCTTGAGGAAATTTGCATATTGCCGAAACAGGTCCGCGTAGTGCTCGGCGGTCATCTGTCCGCCGCACCCCCAGGCCTCATTGCCTACGGCGAAGTACGCGATTTTCCATGGTGCAGGATGACCGTTGCGCGCGCGTTCCGCAGTCAACGCCGTGAGCTTGTCGGAAGTCATATATTGCAGCCATTCCGCCATTTCGCGAGGCGATCCGGTGCCGAGATTGCCGTTGATATAGGCATCGGCGCCGATCATTTCCGCGAAATCGAGAAACTCGTGCGTGCCGAATTCATTGGCGTCTGGAACGCCGCCCCAATTCGTGTTTAGCGTCACCGGCCGCTGCCCACGTGGTCCGATGCCGTCTCGCCAGTGATATTCGTCGGCGAAGCAGCCTCCGGGCCAGCGCACGACGGGCACGTGGAGGTCGCGTAACGCCGCCACGACGTCATTCCGAAAGCCGCGCACATTCGGAATGGGCGATCGCTCCCCTACCCAGATGCCTTCGTATATACCTCGGCCGAGGTGCTCCGCAAATTGACCGTAGATGTGCCGGTCGATCTTCGGGCCCGATTGATCGGCGTGTATCACGGCGCTCGCAATTCGGGCAGCGTCGGGCCCCTGCTGTGCGCGGCACGGAACCCAGGAGAATGCGCCCAGCAGGCCCAAGGCTGCGCAGATTGCTGACTCGAACAGTCTCATTTCAAAGACTCTTACCCGGAAGCCGTTTGATAGAGGCGGGTCGGTACGCCGCCTATCGTATAAAAGGGTTTGAATATCTGCACGCCATCGGCTGTGGCCACCTTCCAATCGCTCGATCGCGCCGCCGTCTGCCGCACTGCCATCAGTTCGCGGCGTTTGAAGGGCAGGAAACGGTCCCCGACCGCAAACAGCGCCAGCGGACCCTGCATGACGGCAAGGAGGCCGGAGTGTTTCTCATCGACGGATTCCAAACGCACGGGCATGTCCAGCGCCAGGGTGATCCGGTCGCCGTCCTGCCATGTCCGGCGGATTTCATGAAAGCCGCCGGGAACCAGGGGTTGCTCCGCGCGCTGTCCGTTCACCGCCAGCGTAGTACCCGCGCCCGCCCAAGCCGGTATCCGCAGGCTGATTGAGAAGGTCTGTGGGGATGCCGTCTTGAGCAAAATGTTCGTGATGGAGTCGAGAGGGTAGTCCGTCGTTTGTTCGATGGTGACTTCGCGGCCGCCTTGCTTGAAGCGAAATCGCGAGGGCGAATACAGGTTCACCACCGCCCCTCGCGCGCTCAGAAAGTACGAACTGATTCCGTAGTCCGCGACGATCTGTCCGAGCGTGCCCGAACAGCAGGAACAATTGAGATCGTAGTAGGTTTTCGCGCCCGTTTCATTGTAGTCAGAGTAGTAGAAGGCCGTGCCGTCGGGCTTCATGGGCAAGGATCCCAGTACCGTGTTGTATAGAACACGCTCCATGCTGTCGCCGTAGCGGCTGTCGCCCGTCACAGCCATCAAATAGCGAGCGATCTTGAAGTGCCCGTAAGCACCGCACGGCGTTTCGAAGCTCGAGTGAGTGTTGCTGAGGGAATCGCCGAGTGCTCCGGAACCCGGAATGAGAAAGCGCTCGTCGGGGCCCCAACCTCCGGTTGCGTAGCTCTGCGCCAGCACGAAGTCGAAGCCATTTTTTGCGGCATTCAAGTGTTTGATATCGCCATCGGACAAATATGCCTGCATAGCCGAACTGAGTGCATTGACATGGCTGTACGCGTGCTTGCCGGGCAGTACATTCTCGCCTCTCGCGAGGGGATCGAAATATCCGCGATCCAATAAAAAGCGCGAAGCCAGAGTGCGGTAGCGCTCGCCCGCACCGCGTCGCCAGGCGAGGTAGAGATTTTCGGGCAGTGTGTAAGATTCATCCCAGGTATAGGACACGTTTGGATGCGGTCGTTCCGCCATTTCGGGCCGCGTGAGCGCTTTTTCCGGCAAGAAGGGCAGGACGGCGTCCGTCGCCAGATTCAAAATGTTCAGCGCGCGGCCATCGCGGGCATAGGTGTGTGCATCAATGAGCCCTACATTGATCTTGTCGAAGGTATAGGCCGGCAGTGGGTAGCCGGAATAGAACTTGGGTGTAATGGCGGCGGCCAGACCGCCGTTCAATCGCAGCACCTTCTGTCGCGTCTCTTCGTGTCCCGTTATTGCGTATGCGCGCGCCAGGCTGGAAACGTATTGTCCGAAACTGTGGCCGGGTATGTAGCCATGCAGGTCGCCAGGCGGATTGAAATCCGCAGATGCGTTGTACCAGCCGCCGAGATCCTCCCCCGGCGCCTCCAGCCCCGCGGCTTGGCGAAACGGCTTGAGCAGCGCATTCTCATCCATCGCGAGCAGCGTCGCATGTTGGGCGCGAAACTGTTCCCTCATGGGCCCGTCGAGCATGGTCACGTCACCGTATTCGGCCGGCCTCATCATGGGGACCACCGACGACTCGACCCTCTTGCCGAATCCTTTGCCGGTGAGTACAGCCACCGAAGTCAGGCCGCATAATTGCAACATAGAGCGTCGCGAGAGTCGATTCATGTGGGCCTCAGTGGTTATGCCGCGGTACGCCCTGGCTCTGCGCCAGACGCTGATACTTCACTGCCTCTTCGAGGACTGCGCCGGTATCGAGTTGCCCGATGCTGCGCCGCTGGATTTCCTGCCACGGCGTCTGGCTGGCCGGATAGGAGTAACCGCCGGCTGCCTGCAGTTCCTCGCGGCGCCTGGCGAGTTCTTCATCGCTGATGAGGACGTCGGCACGGCATTGGCGCAGGTCGATGCGGATGCGATCGCCGTTGCGAACCAGTGCGAGACCGCCGCCAATGGCCGCTTCCGGGCTGGCATTCAAGATCGAGGCACTGTCGGAGGTTCCCGACTGCCGGCCGTCGCCCACGCACGGCAGGTCGTGAATTCCGGCTCGAATGAGGTAGGCGGGCGGCCGCATATTGACCACCTCGGCCGCGCCAGGATAGCCGATAGGTCCCGCGCCGCGCATGAACAGAATGGTGTCCGCGTCGATCTTGAGCGCCGGATCGTCGATCTGATTGCGATATTGCTCCGGCCCGTCGAATACGACGGCGCGACCCTCAAAAGCTTCCGGGTCGGCGGGATCGGACAGATAGCGCGCACGGAATTCTTCAGAGATGACGCTGGTCTTCATGATGGCAGAATCGAATAGGTTGCCGTGCAGCACCAGAAATCCTGCCTTCTCCTTCAGCGGTGAGTCGAAGGAACGGATCACCGCCGGATCGGCAATCTGCGCACCACGGCAGTTCTCACCGAGGGTGCGGCCATTGGCGGTGAGTGCCTGCTCGAGAATCAAACCTTTTCTCATCAGCTCGCAGACCACTGCCCGAACGCCGCCGGCGTGATAGAAATCCTCGCCGAGATACTCGCCGGCCGGCTGCATATTCACCAGCAGCGGGATGTCGTAGCCGTACTTCTGCCAATCGTCCAAGGTGAGTTCAACGCCGATGTGCCGGGCAATGGCATTGACGTGAATCGGCGCGTTGGTCGAGCCGCCGATCGCCGAATTCACGCGGATGGCATTGATAAACGCTTCGTGAGTCAAAATGTCCGAGGGCTTGCGATCCGCGGCCACCATTTCCACTATCGCAAGGCCGGTGCGATAGGCGGCTTCTTGGCGATCGCGATAGGGAGCCGGAATCGCCGCCGTATCCGGCAGCGACATGCCGAGCGCCTCGGTGATGCTGCTCATGGTGGTCGCGGTTCCCATGGTATTGCAGTAGCCGACCGAGGGGGCCGCCGATGCCACCAGCTTGATGAATCCCGGGTAGTCGATTTCGCCGAGCGCCATCATCTGGCGCGCGTGCCAGACGATGGTGCCGGAGCCGGTGCGTTTGCCCTTGAACCAGCCGTTCAGCATGGGCCCGACCGACAGTGCGATGGCAGGCAAATTGACCGTGGCCGCCGCCATCAGCGTGGCCGGCGTCGTCTTGTCGCAGCCGATGGTGAGGACCGCACCGTCGAGCGGATATCCATACAGCACCTCTACCAACCCTAAGTAAGTGAGGTTTCGATCCAATCCCGCGGTCGGTCGCTTGCCGGTCTCCTGAATCGGATGTACGGGAAACTCGAGAGGAATTCCGCCGGCGTCGCGGATCCCTTCCTTCACGCGTTGCGCCAATACCAGATGATGGCGGTTGCAAGGCGCGAGGTCCGAGCCGGTCTGCGCGATGCCGATGATGGGCCGCCCGGACTGCAGTTCATCGAGCGTCAGCCCGAAATTCATATATCGCTCGAGGTATAGTGCGGTGGTGTCGGCGTGAGTTCGATCATCGAACCAGGCGCGGGATCGCAGCCTGCGTGGCGAGGCGGGCTTCCCGGAAGAATCGGTCATGGCCCGCGCTTCTGCACCGTAAAACGATAGACGATGGTGTTTTGGTAGGTGCTGCCAGGCGCGAGCCGCGCGGAGGGGAAATCCGCGTGATTTGGCGCATCCGGAAATAGTTGCGGCTCGAGTGCGATGGCATCGCCTTGCCGATACACCTTGCCGCCCTTGCCCACGGTGGTGCCGTCTAAGAAGTTGCCGGAATAAAACTGCACACCCGGCGCCGTGCTGAGAATTTCCATTCTGCGTCCCGAGTGCGGGTCTGTAACCCGCACCGCGGTGCGCAGGTGTCCTGCGGCACCGGAAACCACGAAATTGTGGTCGTAGCCCCGTCCATAACGAATTTGGGCGTCGCGGCCGTCGCGGATGCGCAAACCAATAGCGGTTGGTTCGCGAAAATCGAAGGGCGTGCCCGCCACCGGACGCTGCGCGCCCGTCGGGATCAGATGCTCATCGACCACGGTGTATTGCGCGGCATCGATCTCCAGCAATTCATCCATCACCGAACGTCCGCTCGCTTCGCCCGACAGATTGAAATAGCTGTGATTGCTGATATTGACAATGGTCGGTGCATCCGTCGTTGCGCGATACTCTACGCCGAGTTCACTGTGCGCATTCAGCGTGTACTGCGCCTGGACATGCAGATTTCCAGGATAGCCTTCCTCGCCCGCAGGACTTAAGTAAGAAAGCGTGACGCTAGCCGTTGGGCCGCTCTGCACGGAATCGATACGCCAGACCACCTTGTCAAAGCCGCGCTGCCCGCCGTGCAATGAGTTGCCATGGTCATTGGCCGCCAACCGGTATTCATGACCGTCGAGATTGAAGCGGCCGTTGGCGATGCGGTTGGCAAAGCGGCCCACCGTCGCGCCGAAATATTGCGGCTTATCGAGGTATTCCTGTGCGCGGGCGTAGCCGAGCACGATATCCTCGGATTTGCCGTCACGGTCGGGAACCAGCAGAGCCTGGAGCGCGGCGCCGAGTGTGATGATGCGCGCGGTAATGCCGGCGGCATTTTCGAGCTCCACCGCCTCGATCTGCGTGCCGTCGGCCAAAGCGCCGAATGGTGCGCGGCGCGCATCGGCGGCGTGCGTCACCGCCGAAACCAGGCCGAGACAACACGCAGCCACCGCTATAGCCGTAGTCTTAGGCAGGCGAATCATAAGGGCACCAACCTCCCTGAACTTATCATTTTTACCGCAAAGTACAGATGCAATAAATACTCGTACAATTTCTCAGATCCTCTGCGCAAACGCAAGATGCGCCTGCGCAGCAAAGTTCACAGAGGCGTCAGATGCACGGCCTCGGTGCTCGCCGGCGCCAATGGATTGCGTAACGGGAGTGTGAACGCGTCGGCCTCGATCTCGAAGATATCGCCCTGCTGCGCGCGCACGCCGTCTGCAAACGACAGCGTTGCGGTACCGAAGAAGTGCACGTGAACATCTCCCGGCCGGCGAAATAGCGGATATTTGAAATGATGATGTTCCAGATTGGAGATCCAGTGCGACATATTGGTCTCGCCGGTCAGAAATGCTCTCTCCCAGACGACTTTGCCACCCCGCAGGATCCGGCTCGTTCCTTTGACGTCGTCCGGCAAAGCGCCGGTGAGCAGTTCCGCACCGAGCGCCGCCGGCCGCAGTTTCGAGTGCGCCAGCCACAGGTAATTGCCGCGCTCGGTCACATGGTCGGAGAATTCGTTGGCCAGGCAAAAGCCTAGGCGGCGGGGATTGCCGGCCGGATCGATTATGTAGATGCCGGCGATTTCTGGTTCCTCACCGCCGTCGAGTGCAAAGGAGGGGGATTGCAGCGGGTCGCCCGAGGCGACGATGCTCGAGCCGTCGCCCTTGTAGAACCATTCGGGCTGAACACCGACTGCTCCGTCAGCTGCCTTGCCGCCTTCGAGGCCCATCAGAAACATGCGCATAGAGTCGGACTGCGCGGTGGTGGCGCCGGCCTTGGCATGCATTTTGTCGCGGCTCGAGGCTGAACCCAAGTGAGTCAGGCCGGTGCCGGTCAAGTACAGATGCGCCGGATCGGGATGATCGATGGCCGGCAGCCAGCGCAGGCCGGAGGCATTCGAGCCCGTGATCAATTCATCAAGGTCGAGACGTTGCTCCGAGAGCCGCGCAGTTACCGCGGATTGCAGCGACGAGCCTTCGTGAACGGCGGCCATGGCCAGCTCATACGTCGATGTAACGCCGCGCAGACGTCGTGCCGACCGATTCGGCTCGAGCACCGCTACGAAACGTTGCGCGTCATTGGCGAGTTGAATGAGCCGTAAGGTCAAAGCGGTATCCCGAGAAAGCGCCCGTCGAGACGATGCGCGAACGGCCGCGGGTGTTCGCGCCGCAACTCGGCGGGCAGCAGTAAATCAGGAAAGTCCTGGTAGCAGACCGGCCGCAGGAATCGGTCGATGGCCAGCGTTCCCACCGACGTCGTGCGTCCGTCCGAGGTGGCGGGATACGGTCCGCCGTGCACCATGGCATGGCTGACCTCCACTCCGGTGGGCCAGCCGTTGACGATGAGCCGCCCGGCCTTATGCTCCATGGCGGGCAGCAGACGGATCGCAGTGGCATGGTCCTCCGGTTCCATGTGCAGGCTCAACGTCAATTGGCCTTCGAGGCCGTCGATCGCGGCGAGCAGCTGTCCTTCGTCACGGCAGGTCACGATGAGCGCCGCCGCGCCGAAGATCTCCTCGGCCAGCGTGTCGTTGGCGAGCAGCGCATCGGCGTCCGTCAAAAATAACGCCGCGCGCCCCTCGTAGGGACCGTGAGGCTCCTGTCCGCGCGCGCACGTTTGAACGCGAGGCTGGGCCGCGAGCCGTTCGACTCCGCGCTCAAAGTTTCGATGTATGGCCGGCGTCAGCATTACCTGCGAAGGCGCGGCGCGCACCGCGTCGCCGGCGGCGGCGATGAACCGATCGGTCTCGGTGCCCGCCACCAACAACACGATGCCGGGATTGGTGCAGAACTGGCCGGCTCCAAGCGTGAGCGAGGCGACGAAGCCATCGACCACAGCGGCCAAACGTTGCCGGAGCGCCCCCGGCAGAATAATCGCAGGGTTGACGCTGCTCATCTCAGCATAAACCGGGATAGGCGTGCGGCGTGCCGCGGCGAGCGCCATCAATGCAAATCCGCCACTGCGCGAGCCGGTGAAGCCCACTGCCTTGATGCGTGGGTCGGTTACCAAGGCAGCTCCCAGATCGTTGGACGGCCCGGCCAACATCGAGAACACGCCTTCGGGGATGCCGCATCGCCGTGCCGCACTCAGCACGGCGCCCGCGATCCATTCTCCGGTACCCGGATGCGCCGGGTGTGCCTTGAACACCACGGGACAGCCGGCCGCCAGCGCCGACGCCGTATCGCCGCCGGCGACCGAGAACGCCAGCGGGAAGTTGCTCGCACCGAACACGGCCACCGGGCCGACGGGCACTTTGCGCAGCCGCAAATCGCTGCGCGGCGCGGGCTTGCGGTCCGGCAGCGCAGAATCGATGCGCACGCCCTCCCAGCCGCCGTCGCGGATCTCCGCGGCAAACAGACGCAGCTGCATCATGGTGCGCGCGCGCTCTCCGCCTAATCGCGCCAGAGCCAAGCCGGTCTCCTGGTGTGCGCGCTGCAGAGGCGCGTCGCCGAGTCCGAGGATCTCGTCGGCAATGGCCTCGAGAAAAAGCGCTCGCGCCGCCAAGCCGAGGGTGCGGTAGGGATCAAACGCAGCGGCCGCGAAGGCACAGGCCCGTGCGACCTCGGCGGCGCCTGCAATGCTGAACGGCGGCGCCAGCAGCGCGCCACCGGCGGCGGCTGCGGCCTGAAAAGAATTACCAGTCTTCACTCTGTCGAAACCGACGAACAACTCACCGCTGATCATATCCGTCCTCTTTTGCAGTAAACCTTGGCCCGAGCAAATGCAGCAGCCGCTCGGGCATCGGATGTTAACTCAGACATGGCCATTGGATGCGGACCGGCCGCATTTATATGTCTGAGTTGATATTGACACGCTGGGGCCGACCGGCTAAATTAAGTGTGCGAATTAATAATTCTAACTAGATTCGTGTCGGAGCGGGTGAGATCAATGGGCATCTTCGGGCGTACCGGCAAAGTCATGGTCGAGGTCTGAAGCGTGGTCATCATGCCCGAAGGCTCTGCGACCGGCGGCACCGGCCGCGCGCCCACTTATACCGGCGCACTGGCAGTGCTGACCACAGTATTCTTCATGTGGGGCTTTGCGACGGTACTTAACGACATCCTGGTGCCGCACTTGAAGGCCGTCTTCAGCCTCAACTATGGACAATCGCTGCTGATCCAATTCGCCTTCTACCTCGGATACTTGTTAATGGCGATTCCGTCCGCCAAGCTGCTCGAGCGTACGGGATACAAAACCGCCGTGATGCTGGGCTTGGTGGGCATGGCGGGCAGCGCCCTGGTATTCGTGCCGGCGGCGCGGCTCGAGTCATACGGCGTGTTCCTGGTGGCGCTGTTTCTGCTGGCGTCGTCAATTACCTTGCTGCAGGTCGCAGCAAATCCCTATGTGGCGGTCATTGGACCATCGAAGACTGCGTCCAGCCGGCTGAACCTGGTGCAGGCTTTCAATTCGGCCGGCACCACTCTGGCACCCTTATTCGGCGGCCTGTTGATACTGGGTCGTAGTTCTTCGGGCACCTCTTCGGATGCTGCCGTGGTGTTGACGGCTCAACAGCGCGCCGCAGATGTCGAAGCGGTGCAACTGCCGTATTTGTTGATTGCCGCAGTGCTGGTTGCTCTCGCAGTGTTGGTGTGGAAGGTGCGTCTGCCGGATCTGGGCCAGGAGAGCCGCCGTGCGGCCCGGGCCGAGCGCGCCAAGCACAGTCTGTGGCGACACCGTAATCTCGTGTTCGGCGTGCCGGCCATCTGCCTGTACCTGCTCTGCGAAATTGGTATCGGCTCGACCTTGGTGAATTTTATTTCCATGCCGAAGATCGGCAATATGAGCCACGCCCAGGCGGCGAGCTATTTGTCGCTGTTCTGGGGCGGCGCCATGCTGGGACGCTTTGCGGGCGCTGTCCTGTTGCGGTGGATTGCGCCCGATCGACTGTTGGCGGCTGTGACCATAGGTGCGCTGGTGCTGGTGTTAGTCGCTATTTTCGGCGGCGGTCAGCTTGCGATGTGGAGTCTGATCGCCATCGGGTTGTGCCATTCGGTGATGTTTCCGACCATCTTTACGCTGGGCATTCGCGGTCTTGGGCCACTGACCGAAGAAGGCTCGGGCTTGCTGATCATGGCCATCGCGGGCGGCGCGTTGTCGGCGCTGCAAGGGGTGCTGGCCGACCACATCGGGCTGCAGCTTTCCTATCTGATGCCGGCGGTGTGCTATGTGTACGTGCTCGGCTATGCGCTGTGGGGGTGCCGTCCCACAGAGGAGTTGGCGGCCGAGCGGCTGGGATAAGGCCACCCTGGGCGGACGCCTAAGAGGTGAGATTACGCGTGGACTTTGGTTTCTTGCCGCTCTTACGCTTGGGCATAGCCAGCTTGCCGCCGCGAGTGGTATCGAGCAACGCGAGCTTAATTAGTCGGGTCATCGCGGCACGCGCTGCCGCTGGATCGCGCTTGGCCACCGCCTCGTACACCCGCTGGTGATCGGGAATTGGGTCGCGCGCCAAGGGACTCTTACGCTGTTTATAAATAGTGGTCCATGCGACGCCGGCCGCCACGCCGCTGGTGAATGAGGCCAAGAAAGCATTGCCCGAGGCCTCGAGCAGCAAGGAGTGAAATTCCCGGTCGGCCGCCTGGCCCGCCGGGCCGGCAAGCGACCTCTCAGCCATCCGATCGAGAGCGCGCCGCAACCCCTGAAGATGCGCCTCTGTGCGGCGCGTGGCCGCGAGTGCCGTGGCGCCCGGCTCGATGATGGTTCTGAGCTCGAACAGCGCTTCAAGCAGCCGTTCGTCGGGCTGATCGGCGCTAAAAATCCATGAAATGACATCCGGGTCGAGCAAATGCCAGCGCCAGGCCTCGCTCACGCGGGTACCGAATTTAGGGCGCGATTCCACCATGCCCTTAGCCGCGAGTATGCGAACCGCTTCGCGATATGCCGTGCGCGAGACTTTCAGGCGTTCACTGGCTTCGATTTCGCCGTCCAGAATGGATCCGGGCTGGATGCGGCCCGATACGATGCGCACGCCGAGATCGCGTGCAATGGTGCCATGCTTGCGCAGTGATCCGCTGCCGCCGATGGCGCGAGTGCCGCTCGAAACCTTGTTAGCCAATGGCAGCGGTCTCCGCAGAATTCGATGGCGAGATCATATCGGCAGATGATGGCACGCGATGCGCCGGCGAGATAGGGCCGGCGATCGATAACTGAGCAAGATGCGATGCAAAACTGCAGTGCAACTCGACGCGCGGAGCGTCGGATGAACTAGGCCCGCGGTTTCTCGAGCAGCGCCACCACCGCGGCACGCGCGCTCGAGGAATGCACGGGCAGTGCGAGCACATCGCCGGGGCGCGCCCATTCGAGCGCGTGGCGGACGGCTTCAACTTCGCTGTCGCGCATTGCCATCATTGACGTGGAAAACCCCAGGCGCTCGAGCTCGGCGCGAATGATGCGTGGTATTTCACCCGGGGCGCGGCCTCGCAAATGGCCTTCGTCTTCCTTGACGACAATGAGATCGGGTCGAAATTCCACGGCGACTCCGGCCAATTGCGCGATGTCGGCATCCTGACGGTTGCCGGCGTGACCGAGCAGCATTCCCATTCGGCTGCCGGCGCCTCGCAGATGTGTCGCCACCTTGAGAAATCCGCGCAGGCCGTCGGGATTGTGCGCATAATCGACCAACACAATCACCCCGTCCACATCGAAGCGCATCATGCGTCCCGGGTTGTCTTTAAGGTCGGACCCAAAGCGCGCGAACACGGCGGCGATCGTCGCCGGTGCGATGCCGAGGCTGACCGCGGCCAGCGCTGCGCCCGCCATATTGGCCACGTTGTAGGTCGCAATCCCACTCATGGACAGGGGCATGGCGCAGATCAATCCCAAGTCGTGCTCGGCGCCGCCATGGGTCAGGTACAACCTTCCCTCGCGCACTCCACAGGTTGAGGCGCCGCGCAGGCCATAGTCGCGCAATGTGTTCTGATTCTCGCTCACGGCAAACCAGCCGAGCGGCGGGCAGCGCTCGAAGCGCCGCACCAGTTCATGCGCACGCGCTCGCAGCTGTGCATCGTCCGCGTTCAACACCAAAAGACCGCCCGGTGCCACGACGGCGGCGACTGTCAGCTTGACGTCCGCGAGCCCCGCGAGATCATCGATGCCATACTCTCCGAAATGATCCGCGCTTACGTTGGTGATCACCGCGACGTTGGCTCTCGACACCGCAATTCCACGGCGCAAGATGCCGCCACGGGCGGTTTCCAAAATGGCCGCCTGCGTGCGGCGTTCGCGTAGAACCAAGCGCGCACCGGCGGGCCCCGAATAGTCTCCCGTCGCCCGCACCTCCTCATCGAGGTATACGCCATCGGTGCAGTTGTAGCCCACATGCCAGCCGTGACTTCGTGCGCAGGCGGCAAGCAGGCGCACCGTGGTGGTCTTGCCGTTGGATCCAGTGACGATGGCCGTCGGGATATCGCGCAATTCCTGCCATGGAACATCGGCTACGGTCGGCAATGCGGCCATTGAAAAACTGCGGCCGCCCGCGCCTGAGCCCAAGGTCAGTTCCAATTCATCGACCACATGCGGCAGCCCTCGCGACCCCGCGGCATCGAGCAGCGCGCGCAGTTGGGGCTGAGACTCCAGAGACGCCAGCCTTTCGAAGCGTGCCAGCGCGGATGCTGCATCCAGCACCGGCCGCAAGTCCGACGGCGGTTGCGGCGAACCCTCGTCCGCGTCCAATGCCGCCGCGATCAATGCCTGCTCAAGACCGGCCCAACCAGCCGGCTCGCGCTCGGCCAAAGAAGCGCACAGCGCCCACTCATTGACTTCGGTGGCCAGGAACAATTGATCATAAGGAGCGGCGATGGCCAGCAATGTACCGCCCGCATGTCTGCGGGCAACTGAATGCCGGTGAGGCCAGCCCAAGCGTGCACCCGCGCCTTGCACACGCGCGCGCCACGCGTCGAGCAAGCCATCATCCATGGGTACGCGGGCATCGAGCACCGCGCCGGTGGAGGCAAAGAATAGATTGCCGCCCGTGAGGCGCCGCGAATCCTCGAAGGGCAACCCAGGCGGAGCGCTCAGTCCTCGTTCTCCGGCGCCATGCGAATGCCGCGCTCATCGCGGATCAATCCTTCGAGGTTGAAGTTCGGCGCCGGTGCGGCGGCGATGCTCACACCGGGTTTGAATTGTTCCACTGCGCCCGCACCTTGGCGTGCGCTGCCATTGCCATTGCCATGGCTATGGCCATTGCCGCTTGCTGCGGGAGCGGCAGCAGTGGCCGCGCAAGTGCCGGGTTTTACGCCGACCTTGGCGGCGTCGACGCGCCCCCCCGCACCGGCACCGGAAGGCGAGGGCGCAGGCGCTGTTACGGATGGGGCAATGTGCACGGCGGCCTGCGCTGCCGCCGCGCCGCTCGGCTTGAACTTGGTGATCTGCTTCCAGGAACGCACCAAGGCATCGGCGAATATCAGCAGCAAATCTCCCGGCTCGCCCATGCGCAACGCGGCCTCAATGGCGTCTTGTTCGTCGGGGATGACGGAGATTTGCTGCTCGGGCACGCCCGCAGCACGCAGCGCACGCGCTTGAATGCGCGGCACTTCGTCCGGCGCGCGCTCGCGCAGAGTGTCATCGCGGCGGCAAATGTAGTGATCGAAGCGGCCGGCAACGGCATTGGCGATTGCCACCAGATCCTCATCGCGGCGGTCGCCCGGCCCGGCCAGCACTACGATGCGCCGACCGGTAACGTCGAGGCGCTGCGCAAGATCGGCCAGCATGCCGACGGCATGCGCATTGTGCCCGTAATCGAACAGCACCTTGAACGGATGCTCGTTGAATACGTTCATCCGACCAGGAGCCTGGTAGAACGTCGAGTCGAAGGTACGCAGGCCTTGGCGGATGGCATCGAGCTTGATGCTGAGCGAGAACGCCATGGCCGCGGCAAACATCGCGTTCTGCACGTTGTGAGTGGCACGGCCCTCGAGAGTCGCTGGAATCAAATGTGTCCAGAGCAGCGGAATATGGCTGCCGCGATCGTACAGGGTGATCATTTGGCCGTTGACTCCGGCTTCGAGCGCGCAGGCCCTGCCGCCAGCGCGAATGTGCTCGCGCACCAGCATGTGCTGCGGATTCATGGTCACATAGCAAATGTTCTTGGCTTCGGTGTAGCCGGACATCTTGAGCACCAGGGGATCATCGGCGTTGAGCACGGCACAGTCGGTCGCGATCTCCACCACGATGCGCTTCAATTCGGCCAGTTGCTCGAGCGTATCGATGCCTTTGAGGCCCAAGTGGTCGGACTGGACATTGATCACGGCGCCGACGTTGACTTCTCTCACCCCCATGCCGGCGCGCAGCAATCCGCCGCGCGCGGTCTCGAGCACTGCGATGTCGATCTGTGGATCCGCGAGCACCATGCGCGCCGAGATCGGCCCCGTCATGTCGCCCTGCACGGTGCGTTGGCCGTCGATGTACACCCCGTCCGTAGTGGTGAGTCCGGGCGTGTAGCCGCCCATCTTGGTCAGATGCGCGAGCATGCGCGCCGTCGTGGTTTTGCCGTTGGTGCCCGTGATGGCCGCAATGGGCACGCGTGAGGAGGCGCCCGGCGGAAACAACATGCCGACCACAGGTGCGGCGACATCGCGCGGCGTCCCCTCGCTTGGCGCCACGTGCATGCGGAAACCAGGCGCAGCATTCACTTCGCAGATGCCGCCGCCGATGGCGCGGTAGCTTTCGGTAATATTTTTCGACAGAAAGTCCACGCCGCCGACATCCAGCCCGATGGCGCGCACGGCACGCTCCGCCATTTCGCGGTTATCAGGGTGTATCACATCGGTGACGTCGGTGGCCGTGCCGCCAGTGGAGAG
The DNA here is from genome assembly GCA_040002315.1 of Gammaproteobacteria bacterium. Taxonomy (GTDB): domain Bacteria; phylum Pseudomonadota; class Gammaproteobacteria; order Steroidobacterales; family Steroidobacteraceae; genus Bog-1198. The sequence goes on along the minus strand of JBDUEQ010000083.1, from coordinate 2,985 downwards.
GTTTGCCGTCGAGCGCAGATAGACGACCTGTCCCGGTTCGGGGACAGAGTCGGCATGCAGGTTCACCTTCTCGAGCATTTTCTGCGCCTGCGCGTCGAGCTCGAGGCGCGTCAGCACCTTTTCGTGTCCGACGCCGCGGCGCGGATCCTGGTTCACAATTTCGATCAGCTCGGCAATCGTATGCCGGCCATCGCCCACGACGTGACCGGGGGTACGCCGAGTGGCGGCCACCAGCTCGCCATTCACCACCAGCAGCCGATGGTCGTCACCCTCCAGGAAAGTCTCGACTATCACCGAACGCGAATGTTCGCTGGCCGTGACAAAACCCTGTGCCACTTCTTCATCCGTCGTCAACCGGATCGAGATGCCACGGCCGTGGTTGCCGTTGTAGGGCTTGGTCACGACCGGAAAACCGATGCGATGTGCGGCGCGAACCGCCTGCTTTTCGTTCTGCACTAATTCCTGTTTGGGCACCGGCAGACCGAGAGTCGCCAGGATCTTGTTGGTTTCTTCCTTATCGCTGGCCAACTCGACCGCGATGTGCGAGGTCCTGCTGGTGACCGTAGCCTGGATGCGCTGTTGAAACTTACCGTGGCCGAGTTGCACCAGCGATTGGTCATTGAGGCGCAACCACGGAATGCCATGATGCTCAGCCGCGCGTACCAGTGAGGCAGTCGACGGTCCCAAAGCGCGGCGCTGCGCGAAGCGAATGAACTCATCGCGTGCCTCGTCCCAGTTCCAATCCAGCGGCACGGAATCGGGCGGCCGGATCGCAGCGGGCAGCAGTGAGCACAGCAACCTTAGGCCCAGATCGCCGGCCGCGATGCCCTCGTCGCGCTGCGCATATTCGTAAACGACGGTGTACACACCGTGCGCTCCCGCACTGCGGGTCTTGCCGAAGGTGACTTCCTCGCCGGCCATGTTCTGAAGTTCGATGGCCACATGCTCGAGGACATGCCCGAGCCAGGTGCCCTCATCCTCTCGCATGCGGCGAAAGAAGCCGCCGGGCTCCTTATAAGAGCAGCCATGTTCGGCAAGGCCGGGCAGCGCGGCCGCGAGGGAGTCGACAAACGCTGGGCCTAAGCGGCCGGTGGGCCAGGACTCGAGGGTGCCTAAATCCAGTTCCAGGCGAATGACGGGAAAGCGCGCGTATAGGGATGGGCCAACGTAGACAGAACGATCAAGTATGCGCATGGGCCTTGCTCCGCCGCGCTGACGCGGCCGTCGATTTATTCTTTTGGCCGGACCAGCCCTCCGGCTGCCGCCAGTCGAGTATGCAGGTTGAATGTCGCACCAGTGACCAGAATGTGCAACTTGAGCCCGAGCATGCAGACGGGCTGCCCCTCGCTCACCTCGCCGATGGAGGAATAGCTGACGTCGGCAGCATCCACCACCGTGACCCCGCCGCTGCCCTCGACTTCGATGGTTTCGTCCGGGCCGATGAAGGCCGCCGTATCTTCATCGAGACCGATACCGACGGCAAAGGGGTTATAGGCCAGGGCGGTAATCAGCCGTCCCAGGCGGTCGCGCTGCCTGAAGTGCTGGTCGATGATGAAGCGATTGGTGAGCCCCAGGCCCGGTGCGAGCCGCACGCTGCCCGAGATCACCGAGGAGCCCTCGTCGCCGAAGGCAATCATGTGTTCGCTCAAGATGCTGGCGCCCGCGCTGGTACCGCCCACCGTGACGCCATGCGCATTGCGCACACGGATGAGTTTGGCCACCGGCGTGCCGCCGAGCAGCGTCGTCAGCCGCAGTTGATTGCCACCCGTGAAGAAGATGCCGGTGGCTTCTTCGAGGCGCTGCAAACGACCCGCTTCCTGGCAGTCGCGGCGCGTGTCGAAGTCCATGACCGATACTTGATCCGCTCCCAAGTCCTTGAACAGCTTCTCGTATCGTGGACCGGTCTCGTTCATGCGGCTGGCGGTGGGAATGACAACGATGTTGGCACTGGCGCCGCCGGAGACGCGCAGGAAGCGTTCCAGAATGTGGCGATCATTCTCCTTATTCTCGGCACCGCCGATCGGCACGATCCAACCGCGGGTTTCGCCCTGAGGAATTTTACTTGGCATTCAGTAGGAGCCCCACTTTTCAACAACAACGACGGTACCATGGCAATTGACCGGTACCTCCCTTAAGTTTAAACGAAACCCATGCCCAGCCGCCGGATTGCCATTTGTTATGTCGCGTTGCTGCTGCTGAGCATGCCATGCCGGGGTGCGGAGGTCTTCTACCTGGATCACGATCCGGTCACCGATCAGTACGTGGGTCCGATCGGGCCCTTGGTGCTGTCGGGTGAGATCACGACCGGTGATTACGACGCGCTATTGTCCAAGATTCTGGGCGACGAAAACCGCTTCCTGGCTCAGAACAGGATCATCGTGGCGTCGGACGGCGGCGACGTGGCGGAGTCGCTGAAAATAGCCAACCTGGTCAAGTCGCTCTATTCGAAGCTCATTGTCGGGCCCCTCACCGGCCGGTGCGTCAGCGCCTGTTTCTTCATCTATGCCGCAGCGGGCCAACGCGAGTCGGACGGCGAGAAACTGCTCGGCGTCAATCGGCCCTTTTTTGCGGACGCCGACACGGCGCTCCCACCTGCCGCCGATGCGGTCGCGGTCGAGAGCAAGGGATTGACGCAGGTACGCGCCTTCTTGCAAGAGAATGCCGTGCCGACTTATCTGGTGGATGAAATGTTCCGGCACCCATCGGACGATGCGTACTGGCTGACCGCAGACGACGAAAAGAATCTCGGGTTTAGGTCGCCGTCATTCAAGAATTTTTTAGCGGCAAAATGTGCGTGGGACGACACCATCGAGCGCGAGGCCTACGCCGGCAAGAGACCGATCGACGACTTGAAGCAGCTGTTGAAGTGCAAAGATCACGCCACCCTGGAGGCGGCGCATCAGGTATTGCTCGCAGCTCGCCAGGTCAGGTCGCCCCGCGAAGGCTCGCCTCGCGAAGGGTCGCCCAACGATCCTTCGTCCAAAG
>JBDUEQ010000082.1:0-36934 GCA_040002315.1 Gammaproteobacteria bacterium | reverse complement strand
GGCCGTGCCCGATGCGGAGTTGCAAGATGTGCTGCGCAATACGCACCTGCGCCTGGCAGCAGGCTCCGCCATGGTCAGTTATGCCAATAGCTGCGAGTTTCGCGGACACCGTGTACCGCATCTCGTCATCCAAACCGAGTCAGGGCCGGTCACCGTGATGGTGCTCGTGCATGAGCGCGCGTCAAAGTCGGTGCAATTCGAGGAGCAGGGTTACCGCGGAGTGATCGTTCCGGTGCCTGGCCACGGCAGTATTGCCGTGCTCACACAGGGTGCGAACACCGAAATCAAGACCGTTGAGGGCATCGCCGCGCGAGTTCTCGATTCAATCGTGTGGACCGGCTAGTTCGGCCTGAAGCCGGCCTAGATTCCCACTTCGCCGAGCAAATCGACCAGCCGGCGCGCGCTCGCCGCCAGCGTCGGATGATCGGCTTCGAACTGAACTGCAATTCTTTCCAAGCGACCGGGAAGAGATCCCTGGGACGAGGCCGTCATGTCCGCAGGCTTGTCGATCAAGCGATTGATGTCCAGCATCATATCGTTCAGGGTTTCCCTGGACTTGGGATCCGCGCGCAGCGCCTCGGTCAGTTCCGCATGCACTTTGGCGAGATGGTCGCGTAGAGAATTGCTATCCATAAATTAAGTCCTGGGTAAATGCACCCGTAGTAAGCCCCTATTGTGCCATTCGCTCGGGGGTCAGTCGGCCTACTTCGACATAGCCGGCGCCGGATGCTGCAATCCCCCGGTGGATCGCAGCGTAAGCCTCCTTCAGGTGATCGTCGGCTCCGTAAGGGGGATTGACGATCATCAGGCCGCTGCCGGCGAGCCCGATTCCGGCATCGTCCGGATGAATGGCGAGGTCGGCGAACAGCATTTTCGGAATTCGTAGAGCCTCGAAGCGCGAATGCACCATGCTGCGCTGTCCCGCGCTGCGAATCGGGTACCACATTAAATAGGTGCCCACGGGCCAGCGGCGATAGGCCTCCGTGAATGCCTGCAACATCAGCTTCAATTCGTCCAGACTTTCGTAGGGCGGATCGATCAATACCAACCCACGGCGTTCTTCTGGCGGCAGAAAGGCCTTGAGCGCAGCGTACCCGTCGCCGATCTCGGTCCGAACCCGGCCGACGGATTCGATTTCCCGCTCGGCGGCGCGTGCCTCCGCAGGCATCAGCTCGACGAACAGCGCACGATCCTGCAGACGCAGGGCGCCGGCGATCAGCGCCGGTGAACCCGGATAGCGAGGCAAGCGCTTGCCGCGCCGCGCGCGGATGCACGCGAAGTAGTCGCTCAGCAGCGTTTCGCCGATGCTGGTTTCGATCAAGCGCTGGATGCCGCGCTCGGCCTCCCCGGATTTTTGCACTTCGGGCGCCTGCATATCGTAGAAGCCTCGTCCCGCATGGCTGTCCAGGACGAAAATAGCCGAGTCTTTGCGCTGCAACGCGCCCAGGCAGTACATCAGGCCAACGTGCTTCGCCACGTCCGCAAAGTTGCCCGCGTGATAGATGTGCTTGTAGTTCATGGCGCGGCATTGTACCTAGTCCAGCCTGTCGAATTTGCGCGGCAATGTTCGTCGTAGTTCATAACCCATCAAGGAGAAGACTGATGACCAAGATGATTTTCATTAACCTACCGGTGCGCAACTTGCCGGAGGCAAGGGCCTTTTATGAGGCGCTTGGCGCCACCAACAATCCTCAGTTCAGCGACGAAACCGCCGCGTGCATGGTGTTTTCAGACACCATCCATGTCATGTTGCTGACGCACGCCAAATGGACCGTATTCACCAAAAAGCCAATTTCCGACGCGCATGTGGCGAGTGAGGTGATGCTGGCGCTATCGGCTGAAAGTCGCGACGCCGTCAATGCAACCGCAGCTGCCGCCGGCAAGGCCGGAGGTGTTGCGGACATCAACCCGCCCCAGGATCACGGGTTCATGTTTAGCCGCAGCTTCGAGGATCCGGACGGTCATGTGTGGGAAGTAGTGTGGATGGACTTAAGCGGCATGCCGACAAAGGGTTGAGAAGCTCTATTGGCGAGTGGTGTGGGGGGGCAGCCCTCACGCCGCCCTTAAAGCCTCCGCCACCGGTAACCGCGCCGCACGCAACGCCGGAAAGACCCCGCCGAGCAAACCGATAATGCAGGCCCAGACGATGCCGGTGATGATCAGCGTTTTGGTGACCGTCAGCTGAAACACCACTTGTGCGAACGCGCCGCCCAAGGTGCTGACGCTGTGGCCATTGAAAAACAACCAGGCAAGGGATGCGCCGATGACGCCGCCGAGCAATGACAGCAGCAGCGCTTCAATCATCACGGACAGCAGCACTGGCAGGGCGCCGAAGCCGATGGCCCGCAGGGTGGCGATCTCCAGTCCGCGGGCCGCGACCGCCGAATACATGCTGTTGAGCGCGCCGAACATGGCCCCTATGGCCATGATGATGGCGACGGTGGTGCCGACGACATTGATGGCCTTGGTGAGCGGCTTGGATTGTGCGGCGTAATACTCGGGCTCGCGCTGCACATCGACTTTCAGTTGCGGATCGGTGGTCAGCGCATCCTTGAACCGGGTGAAATCCGCCGGGCTGGTCAATAGCGCAATCGCCGAGCTGTAGCCGTTGCGCTCTACCGACGACCCCACCGTATCGACGTCGGCCAGAAGCTCGGATTCGTGCACGTCGCCGTTGCTCGTGAATACCCCGGTGACGGTCCAGTCGGCGTTGCGCAGATGCAGTACGCTGCCGGGTGTGAGTCCGCGGAATTGCTTGACGGCTCCGGCTCCCGCGATCAGCTCGCGCACCGCGGGATGAAACATGCGGCCGTCGACGATCTTAAGTTCCGGGCGTACCTCGGCGAGCTTGAGGCCGACACCACGCAGGGTCACGTTGGCATCGGTGCCGGTATCGACTTTCGGCACGTTGACCACGGTCACCAGCTCGCTCGACAGCAGCGCCTTGCCGCTCGAATCCTTGGCAAGTCCGGGCGCATTGCTGATGATGTCGATGTCGGCGCGTGTCAGATTGCTGTTGAGCTCGGCGTCCGAACCGCCGCGCAGGATAATGGCGCGATCGGGCCGGCCGCTGTCCGCCAGCGTGTGCTTGAAGCCGGCGCCCATGGCCAACACCGACACCAGTACCGCGACCACACCCGCGATGCCGATGACGATGACGCTGGAGGCGCCAAGGCGCTGCGGCAGGGTTTGCAGTCCCATGGACAGGGCGGCGATTAATTGTTTGAACATTGATGGCTCCTCAGCGCTTGTCTGCCAAGGCATCGACGATATTGAGCCGCATGGCGCGCAGTGCCGGCGGCGTGCCGACGATCAGTGCCAGCAGCACGGCGGCACCGAAGCCCGGGATGAGCGCGCTGGGCGACAGCTCAACTCCCTGCAGTCCCAGTCTGATGATGGGCAGCGCGGCATAGCTCAATCCCAAGCCAATGACGGCGGCGATCAGACACAGCAGCAAGGACTCGCCGAGCACCAATCCGAGCACCGCGCCGTCGCCGAAGCCGATGGTCTTGAGGACGGCAAGTTCGGGTATGCGTTCACGCACCGATTGCATCATGGTGTTGCCGGTGAGGAACAGCAGCGTGAAGAACACCGCACCCAAGATCGCGCGCAGCACGAAGCCGATGTCGCCGAGTTGCTTGATGAACGCCAAGACGAACTCCTTGGCCGGCTGAGTCTTGGTTTCGTTGGAGGAATTCGCGAACAGGGCGTCGATCTTGGCGGAGATGGCGGCGGACTGCGTCGGATCGTCGACACGCTCCTCGAACCATCCTACCGTGCCCTTGCCGAAGCTGCGCCCCTCGTCGAACAGCTCGTAGTGAAACAGCAAGGTCTGCGCCTGTTGGCTGGCTTGCGTGGGATCCTTGGCATCAAAAATGCCGACGATGTCGAAAGTCCAATCCAGCGAGGCGTTTTTCTGAGTCCAGATGGTCGAATGCAGCGGCACCTTGTCGCCGACCTTCCAGCCGAATTTTTTCATCAGCGCTGAACTGACCAGCGCTCCGGTACGCGTGTTTCGATAGGCTCGCATATGCTCGGCGCTGACGACGAACTCGTCCTTGTGCAGGTTGAAATACGTGTCCGTGTCCACGGGCAGCGCGAATATGAAATTCTTCGATTCTTGATAGTAGGCGCCGAACCAGCTGATCCAGGTAACTTCGGCCACGCCGGGCACCGAGCGGATCTGCTGCGTGTAGGAAAATGGCAGCGGCAGCGTAATCGAATACTTGTTGGTGGTGATCAGCTTGTCCGCCCCGGTCGTGCCGCCGCTCGGATGAGCGAACGCGTAGTCGACCGTTTCCAATATGCCGAACAGCAGAAACGCGACGATCATGGACAACAGGGTGAAAATGGTGCGTGTCTTCTTGCGCCAAAGCGTGGCCCAGAGCAGTGGAAAGTATTTCATGGGTGTACCTGGGTTCAGGCCGCCAGAGTTCCCGTTTCCAGCAGGGCGCCCTTGTCCATGTGCAGCTGGCGGCTGGCAAATTCCGCGGCCTTGGGATCGTGGGTGACCATGACAATGGTCTTGCCGTGCTCGCGGTTGAGGATCTGCAGTAGATGCAGCACTTCGTCGGCCGATTTGCGATCCAGGTCGCCGGTGGGTTCGTCGCACACCAGCAGGGTCGGATCCGCCACCAGCGCGCGGGCGATGGCCACCCTTTGCGCCTGGCCGCCCGACAACTCATTCGGCTTGTGCCTGGCGCGATCGGCAATGCCGACCAGAGTCAGGGCCGCCAAGGCATTGGCCTTGCGCTGCGAGCTCGACAAATTGGTCAGCAGCAAGGGCAACTCCACATTGCGCTGAGCGGTCAACATGGGCATCAAGTTGTAGAACTGGAACACGAAGCCGACATGACGCGCGCGCCAACGTGCCAGCGCACCTGACCCAAGCTTATCGAGGCGCTCGCCGGCAACCGTGATTTCACCGGCCGTTGCTGTGTCCAGGCCACCGATTAGATTCAAAAGTGTGGTCTTGCCGGAACCGCTAGGCCCCATCAGTGCGACGAATTCGCTCTTGGCAATATCCAAACTAAGTCCCTGCAGGACGTCCACGGTCTGCTTGCCGCGAATGTAGCGCTTGTCGACATTGCGCAGTGAAACGATGGCTTCGCTCATTTTCTAAAGCTCCCGCTGCCGCCTGAGACGGCGGTTCATTGTTCGATCCGAATCTTTACCCCGTCCTTGAGCTGGGCGAAGTCGCCGACGGCTACCCGTTCGCCGGCCGTCAGCCCGGACAATATGGTAACGCTGTCGCTGCCGGCAGCCCCCAGCCGCACCGCCCGTCGCTCGACGGTGTCGCCGTGCACGACGAACACTGCACCTGTCGTGTCCGACCCCTGCACCGCATTGGGCGGTAAAATGACCCCGGCCGCCGCTGCGCCGGCCGACGGTTTATTACCCTGTTCCTGCGCTGAGTCGGCCAGAAACGCCACGCGAACGCCCATCTCGGGCAGGATGCGCGCATCTTTCTGATCCAGTCCAATGCGCACTGTCACCGTGCCCTTGCTGCGGTCCGCGGTGGGTATCACGGCAATGACGTGCGCGGGAATCTGCCAGTCCGGGTAGGCATTGAGTTTGGCGGTTGCCTGTTGCTCCGGGTGCACGCGGTTGATGAAATTCTCGTTGACGTCGACCTGCACTTCGAGCGAGTCCATGTCCACGATGGTGCCGATTCCCGTCCGGGTGAAGCCGCCGCCGGCGGAGATCGGGGACACCATTTCGCCGGGCTGCGCGGCCTTGACTGTGACGACCCCGGTAAAGGGCGCGCGCACGATGGTGTCGTCCAGATTGCGATCGGCCACGTTCAAGGCGCGTGCCACGACGTCGACATTACTGTGCTGAGTGGCAAGCTGTGCCCGCAGGGCGTCCCTGGTGGTCTGCGCATTGTCGACCGCCGCCTGGCTGACGAAGTGCCCCTGCAGCAGACTCTTTTGGCGGTTGTAGTCTCGCTCTGCATTGGTGAGATTGACCTCAGTCTCTGCCAGGCCCGCCTTGGCGAATTCGAGCTGAGCGCTGGCTTGGTTCAGGGCGGCGCGAATATTTGTATCGTCGAGCTTGGCGATAATCTGCCCGGCTTTGACATGATCGCCCTCCTCGATATTGAGCTCGACCATCTTGGCGGTGATCTTGGAGGCCACCGTGGCCTGACGCCGCGCGACCACGTATCCCGATGCATCCAGGATGGAGCCAGCTGCTCCCGCACTGCTCCCGGCGATCGCCTGCGCTGCGACGATGTGCACGGGCACGGCGCCGGGACGCATCCACCACCAGGCTGCGAGGCCGGCGGCAGCGGCGATACCTAACGCGACTCCGCCCCAGACCCAGCCTTTGCGGGAAGAAGGCGGCTCGCTGCTACGGTCGATGCGCAGCTGGTTGAGCAGAGCGGATTTATCGTCCATACCGGTGTTCGAAGCGCGCCGTTAGTCACCCCAAGGGTGGTCATGAAAACACAAAAGCCGGCCGCGACGCCAATGGGCGCTGGGGCCGGGCGCGCGTATCGGGCCGCGCTGCGCAAGCACGTTGCCGCGGAAACGTCGGGCGTCCTCGCGGTGCTAGAGTGCGGGTATTTCGAGGTGACCCATGGCGCTTGGCGCCACTATCTACGTGTTCAAGATCGATCTTGCGGACTCGGACCGCGGCGTGTACCAGCCGCTCGAGCTGCGCGTGGCGCGTCATCCGTCGGAAACAGAGGAGCATCTGCTCACCCGCGTACTGGCTTACTGCCTCGAATATGACGAAGGAGTTGCATTCTCTAACGGGCTGTTCGATGCGGATCAACCGGCGATCGCGGTACGGGACCTTACCGGCGCCCTGCGCGTGTGGATCGACATCGGCGCCCCGGAAGCGGCAAGGCTGCATCGCGCGGCCAAGCTCGCGCCCCGCGTGGTCATTTACACTAATAAGGATGCGGTACAGCTGGCGGCACGCTTGGGCGCGGAACGCATTCATCGCGTCGAGGCCATGGAGCTCTATGCCGTGGATCGCGACTGGTTGGCGAGCCTCGCGGCACGCCTGACTCGGCGAATGGAATTCACCCTGACGGTCGCCGAGCGGCACCTGTACGTGTCGCTGGGTGAGGAAACGCTCGCCGGCGTCATCGAACGAATCGCGATCGGCAGCTCGGCCGGTAGTTGATGGGTGCGCACCGAGAAGGTACCTTGCGGCAGCGACTCAACCAGGACAACTAATGGCAAATCGAGTACTTCCGCTGCGCGATCTGACGGCACCGCTGGAGAAGGATGCGCCTTGGCCCGGAACGGCTATGAGCGGCGATCCGCATACCAAGAGCTGGAATCTACACACCTCCGATGACGGCAAGATTCTCGCGGGTATTTGGGAATCGACTCCTGGGGTTTGGAAAATCGATTACGACGCCTGGGAGTATTGCCATCTTCTGGCCGGGCGCTGCACCATCGCGCTCGAGGGCAAGCCGCCGGTGGAACTCAAGGCCGGCGATGTGTTCATCGTCGAGACGGGTGCCAAAGGCACCTGGACCGTTCACGAGAACCTGCGCAAGTACTACGTGTTCGCGCTCGGGCACTAACGCGCGCAACGTGGCGCTCTGCGGCGCTCGAAGCGCCGTGGGATGGCGCGCCGGCGTTTAAGGGCCGTCGAGTTCGGCGAGATAATCCCTTGGGCGCAGGAACTCCCGGTACAACCGTGCTTCCGGTGATCCTGGTTCGGGATGCCAATCGTAATCCCATCGGACCAGCGGCGGCATGGACATCAGAATCGACTCGGTGCGGCCGCGCGATTGCAGGCCGAACAGGGTGCCGCGGTCGTAAACGAGATTGAATTCCACGTAGCGGCCGCGGCGGTACAACTGAAATTGGCGTTCGCGTTCACCGTAAGCATGGTCTTTGCGGCGCTCAATGATGGGCACGTAGGCGGAAAGAAAATGATCGCCTACGCTGCGCATCAGTCCAAACGAGGCGTCGAATCCGTCCTCATTGAAATCGTCGAAGAAGAGTCCACCGACCCCGCGCGTCTCATTCCGATGCGGCAGGTAGAAGTAGCGGTCACACCACTCCTTGAACTTGCGGTAAGTATCCGCGCCGTACGGCCGGCAGGCTTCGCGTGCGGTGCGGTGCCAATGCAGCACGTCCTCGTCATAAGGATAGTACGGCGTGAGATCGAAGCCGCCGCCGAACCACCACTGGGCAGGACCTACGCTGGGGGAGGCCACCAAGAAGCGGACATTGCAATGGGTGGTCGGTGCGTGCGGGTTTCGCGGATGAAATACCAAGGACAGGCCCATGGCCTCGAATGGAGCACCGGCGATCTCCGGCCGCTGCGTTGAGGCGGACTGCGGCAATTTGTCGCCGAAGACATGCGAGAAGGACACCCCTGCACGCTCGAACACCGAGCCCTCGGAGAGGATACGGCTCTCACCGCCGCCGCCTTCCGGCCGCGTCCAAGGATCGCGGCGAAATCGTGCCGCGTCGAGCCCTTCCACGGCCGCCGTGATTCGGTCATGCAAGTGGTTCAAGTAGCGCTTGACCGCGGAGGCGTCCATTGAAGTCTACGGCTTCTTTTTCGCGGAACTCTTTTTTGCCTTGGCAGCCGCGCTGCGCTTCACAGGCGCCTTTTTATCCGCCGCGGCCTTCGTCCCCTTGGCCGCCAGTCGTACCGGCGCTGCGGCCGCTTCCCCGTTGCCGGCTTGCGCCGCGGCCTTGGATGCGGCCTTGGCCGGCTTACCTTTCACATTCGCCGTCTTGCCCTTTCGGCCCCACTTGCCGAAGGTGCGAGCCGGTGCGGCCGCCAGCATGCTTTGGCACTCCGGCAGGGTCAGGCTCTTCGGGTCCTTATCCTTGGGAATCTTTGCATTGCGCGCCTTGTCGGTGATGTACGGTCCGTAGCGGCCGTTCAGCACTTGAATGCCGGCATCCGGAAAATCCAGGATCAGCCGGTTGGCATCGGCGATTTCCTTTTCGCGGATCACCTCGTGCGCACGCTCGGGCGTGATTTCGTATGGGTCGTCCGACTTCAGCGAGACGTACTTGGCCCCATATTTCACATAGGGACCGAAACGGCCGACATTGGTCGTGATCTCCTCACCCGTGGCCGTAGTTCCGAGCTTGCGCGGCAGCTTGAACAGCTCCATCGCCTGCTCGTGCGTGATGGCGTCCATCTTTTGGCCCGGCCGCAGTCCCGCGAAGCGCGGCTTTTCTTCGTCGTCCTTGGTGCCGATTTGCACGAAGGGTCCGAACCGACCCATGCGCACGCTCATCGGCTTGCCGCTCACCGGATCCTTGCCCAAGTCCCGCGCCTGCGCGACTTCCTCGCGGCTGACCGACGTCTCGGTATGGTTGACGAGTTCGATGAACGGGTTCCAGAACTTTTCCAGCAGCGGCACCCACTCCTGTTCGCCGTTCGCCACGGCGTCGAGTGAATCTTCCATCTTGGCGGTGAAGTCGTAGTCCACGTAGGTCGTGAAGTACTGCGTTAGAAATCGGCTGACGATCTTGCCGATGTCGGTCGCCGTGAAGCGCCGGCTTTCAATCTCAACGTACTGGCGGTCGCGCAATGTCGAAATGATGGAGGCATAAGTCGAGGGCCGGCCGATGCCGTATTCTTCGAGCGCTTTGACCAGCGACGCCTCGGAGAATCGCGGCGGCGGTTCGGTAAAATGCTGAGTAGGCACTACGCCGGTCAGACGGACGCGGTCGCCTTCCTTCATGGGCGGCAGAACATGGTCGGAGTCGTCCTGCACCACGTCATCCATGCCCTCTTGATAAACGGATATGTAGCCCGGCTTGATCAGGGTGGAGCCGTTCGCGCGCAGCACAGTTCGCTTCGCGCCATCTTCGCCGGCGAGCATCTCCACGGCGACGGTATCGAAAATGGCCGGGGCCATCTGGCAGGCGACGGTGCGCTTCCAGATCAGGGAATAGAGACGGAACTGATCGGGTTCGAGCTTATTCTCGATGTCAGCCGGCAACACATTGGCCGCTGTCGGGCGGATGGCTTCGTGCGCCTCCTGGGCGTTTTTCGACTTGGTCTTGTAGATCCGCGGCTCTTCCGCCAGGCCCGCCTGGCCGTACAGCTGCACGATCACCTCACGAATCTGGCCGATGGCCTCCTGCGAGAGATTGAGCGAGTCGGTGCGCATGTAGCTGATGAGGCCGACCTGGCCCTCCCCGATATCCACGCCTTCGTATAACTGCTGCGCGACGCGCATGGTCTTTTGGGCACTGAAGCTCAGCTTGCGTGCGGCTTCCTGCTGCAGCGTCGACGTGGTGAACGGCGGTGCGGGATTGCGCTTGCGCTGCTTGCGATCCACGTTAAGGACGGTCAGCTCGCCCTTGGCGGCCGCCAGTAGGGTGCGTTCGACGTTGCGCGCGTCGGACTCGGTGGTAAAACTGAACTGCTCGACTTTGGCGCCCTGATACTCGACCAGCTTGCCGGGAAATTTCTGCTCGGAATGCTCGAGCTCGGCATCAATGCTCCAATATTCCCGCGCCACGAAAGCGGCGATCTCGTCTTCTCTCTCGCAAATCATGCGCAGCGCCGGGCTCTGGACCCGGCCGGCGGACAGTCCCGGCCGCACTTTCTTCCACAGCAGCGGCGAGAGGTTGAAGCCCACCAGGTAATCCAGCGCGCGGCGTGCCTGCTGCGCGTTCACGAGATCGACCGACAGCTCGCGCGGACTCGCCATGGCTTCGCGAACCGCGTTCTTGGTGATTTCGTAGAACACTACGCGTGAAACATCCTTGCCCTTGAGCTCGCCCTGAGCTTTGAGCAGCTCGTACAAGTGCCAGGAGATGGCCTCACCCTCGCGGTCGGGGTCAGTTGCCAGGAACAGCGACTTGGCTTTCTTCAGAGCGCGCGAAATCGCGTCAATATGCTTCTGGTTGCGTTCGACGATCTGGTACTTCATCGCGAAGTGGTGCTCAGGATCGACGGCACCTTCCTTCGGCACGAGGTCGCGAACGTGACCGTACGAGGCAAGGACTTCGAAGTCTTTGCCGAGGTATTTCTTGATGGTCTTCGCCTTGGCAGGCGACTCCACGATAACGAGGTTGCTGCTCAAAGTCGTCTAATGCAAAGCGTCGGAGCGCTCTTCGAAGACCAGGTCTTCCATCTGAGCATAAGCGGATTCTTGTCCCGGCTGGCTGAACAGCACCATTAAGACGACCCATTTGACTTGTTCGATGTCAATTTCGTCGGCCTCGAGCGCCATGAGACGGTCGATGACCAGCTCCCGCTGAGTGCCGGAGAGTATTCGAACGTTTTCCAGATACATAAGATAGCCTCGTACGTCCGTGTCGAGCCGCAGCAATTCCTGGCCGCTGAAAACGCGAACGGCGCGGGCCGTGGCCTCGGCTACCTTGCCGAGTTGTTCGCCGGACAATCCATCCAACCACTCCAGAGCGCGTTCAATATCGGGTTCGGCGAATCCCGCCTTGTCCAATTCGAGCTTTAAAACCTGACGATCCGGCCGCGGCTCGTCGTCGGCGCTCATGTAATTCTCGAATAGATAGATGAGTAGATCGAGAACGTTATCTTTCACCTCCGGCTCCTAACGACTCGGGAGTAGCGGCCCCCGGGGGCGGCCTGAACGTGGCCTTCGAGCTCGAGGATCAGCATCATCGAGGACACGGCTTCTGGTTTGAATCCGGTACGAACCACCAGTACATCGAGGTCCGCAGGATCAAAGCCGAGCGCATCTAACAAGATTTTGTGTTCCTTGTCCATGCCCGATGCGGGGAAGTTCGCCGCGACAGTGCCCACGGAGACACCCGGAACTGCCGCCTCGGCGGTCTTTTCCACGTGTGAGAAGAATGCCGAAAAGTTCAACTCGCTCAATATGTCATGCGCGGTCTCGGTCAGTTTCGCGCCCTGCCGTATGAGTTCGTGACAGCCCCGGCTCAGGGGATTGTGGATGGATCCGGGGATCGCGAACAGCTCCCGGCCGAAGGTTCCAGCCAAACGCGCGGTAATCAGAGAACCACTGCGACGCGCCGCCTCGACCACCAGGGTGCCGAGGCTCAAGCCCGCGATGACGGCGTTTCGTTGCGGAAAATGTTCCCGCCGAGGAGGAGCACCCAGCGGGAATGCACTGATTAGCGCGCCCTGCCGCTGGATTTCCTCCGCCAACAAGCGATTCCCGTGCGGGTAAATGACGTCCGCGCCTGACCCCAGAACAGCCAGCGTGACACCCTGCGCCATGAGCGCGCCGCGATGCGCAGCACTGTCGATTCCTGCCGCGAGGCCGCTGGTGATGGTCAGACCGCGCGCGGCGAGATACTCGGCGAACTCGTGAGCGGTATCAAGACCCTGGCGTGTGGGATTGCGGCTGCCGACGATGGCTAATTGCGGGTCGTTCAAAACTCCTACCCTGCCGGCGACATACAGCGCCAATGGATGGCGCTCCGCCGAGCGCAGCAGAGCCGGGTAGCGTGGGTCCGTGAAGGGGACGACCTGGTGCTCCGGATGTTCCAACCAGGCGCGCTCCGCGGCGGTGGGCGCCGCGTTCGCACTCGACAGGAATTCGCCAGCCGGCGCCGGCAATCCGGCTCGCTCGTATGCTGCGGGGGACGCGCGTATCAGGTGATCGGCCGTCCCCAACACCCGCAGCGCGCTTGAAACGGCCGCAACATCCAGAGCGGGCGCGCGCGTCAGCGACACCCAGGCAAGACACTCTGCGCCCGATTGCATGGCGCGGATTATCGGACGGCCGTTGGGATTTAGCCGCCCGAGATCCGCGTGACTACATGCAGATTTGCGCTGAGCTTAAGGTTCCTACGGGTTCTCGACTCGATCGCCTACGCGAATGATGTTCGTGGCTTCCATCACTAACCCGTAGCTCAAGTGCCCGAATGTCTTGAATACCATAAAGGTGCCGTTACGCTCATCGGGGAGCTGCACTTTCGTGGAGCCGAGGCGCGAAGTACTGTTCAGAAAGCCTTTGTTAGACGTGTCCGCGACGACTTCGCCAGTTTGGTAAATGGCCAGCATATTGCCGGGCGCGAGCCCGTCGTTGACGCCGCGATTGATGACCACCACTTCGTACTGGCCGATGACGCTGACGCCGTTGGAAACCAACATGATGCGCCCGCTGACCTTGCTTTTCGGCGCGCTGGGGATGAAATCCAGCGCCACATCGACGCCGCCGGTGAACAACTTATCCCCCGCGACGGTTTCACGTGCCGATTCGGTCATGATGAGGGTGGCGGGGTCTCCGCCGCGGGTGATGTGGCCGGCACCGGTGAAGATGCCGTCGTAGCCCACGATGCTATCGTCGTCAGGATCGCGCAGCGCCTCGCCGACATGCACCACATTGTAATGGGCGCCGAGTTGTACTGGAGTGGTAAATCCGCGCGCATACACGGTATCGCCGTCGGAGATGGCGACGTGCAAGTCGCGGGTGGCGAGCACATACGGTGCACTTTTGATCTGTTCTTCCGTTATAACCGATGGCTTGGACATGAAGGCCGCCACGGTTTCGTACGGAATCGAGGTCACAGAGCCTTCCAGCGGCTGACTGCGGACCCGCGGCAGTACTCGGGCGAAGTCACCGCGCTGCAACATGATAGTTGGCCGCCCATCGATATAAACCAGCCGCAGGGTATCGCCCGGGTAGATTAGATGAGGGTTCTGGATCTGCGGGTTGACCTGCCAGATTTCGGGCCAGAACCAAGGATCCCGCAGGAACACCTTGGAAATGCCCCACAGAGTATCGCCGCGCTTCACCACATAGCTGTCCGGAGCATTGGGGTTGAGTTCAGCACGGGTCTGAGCTCCCTCAGGCGGGAGTGACCCGGTAGAGGGACCCGCGTCGACGGCCGCTTCCATTGCGGTGCGATCGTCACCGACGACCGTACCTTGCTCGGCGGGCTCAGTTTGTGTCGTGGCTACCGGCACCGGTGCCGCCATTGGCCTGTCCGACTGGCACCCGGCACCCAGCGCGGCCGCCAGAGTGAGGGCAATTAATTGATGACCTTGCATTCGTTTCGCTCCCTTGCCACAGCTTGATGTCGCTGGCCGACTGGTATACTGCCGACCCGCCGCCAAAGACTGGACGTATCGCCCGTTTTTGCCGTTTGCCAGCACTTTCCGCGCGCGGTTTGTGTTGGCATTAAGTTAAGCAGCGGCGGAACTTTAGCAACATTCTTCAGCCAAAAACACGATATTGCTCTCATAACTCCCATGACAAAGCTCGTAATTCTGGAGTATCCCGATCCGCGGTTGCGGAAGACGGCGGCGCCGGTGACGGTGGTGGATGATGCACTGCGCCAATTGGTCGACAATATGCTCGAAACCATGTACGCGGCCAAGGGTGTGGGCCTTGCCGCGACCCAAGTCGATGTGCATAAGCGATTGATTGTCATGGATGTCAGTGAAATGCGAGATCAGCCGCTGGTGCTCATCAATCCGCAGCTGCTGACGCTCGAGGGATCCGGACCCGGTGAAGAGGGGTGTTTGTCGCTGCCCGGCATCTACGACAAGCTGACCCGCGCGACGCACATTCGGGTGCGCGCCCTGGATCGCGACGGCCAAACCTTTGAAATGGACGCCGACGGGCTGCTGGCTGTCTGCATCCAGCACGAGATGGATCATCTCGAAGGTAAACTATTCGTCGACTATCTTTCTGAGCTCAAGCGTCAATTCATTCGGCGCCGACTGGAAAAAGAGCGCAAGCAACGATCCACCGGGAGCGAAGCTCGCGGGCCAGCGCTCGGCGTGGCGGCGCCCGGCGTCACGACGCCCGGCGTCAAAACGCCGGCTCTTTAAGAGTTTTGGGCACGGATCTTCCTCCCATGAGGCTGGGATTCGCCGGCACGCCGGAGTTCGCCGTTCCGGCGCTGGAGGCGCTTGGCGGAGCGCACCGGATTTGCGGCGTATTCACGCAACCGGATCGCCCGGCCGGCCGCGGGCAATCGCTGCACGCCGGTGCTGTCAAAACCCGTGCTCTCGAGCTCGGCTTGCAAGTGCACCAACCGAGCAGTTTCAAGTCACCTGAAGCGCTGGAGCTATTGCGCGCCTTGCGTCTCGATGCGCTGGTCGTCGTCGCCTATGGCTTGATACTGCCGCCGGCAGCACTGACAGTCCCACGCTTGGGTTGTATCAACATCCACGCCTCGCTGCTGCCTCGATGGCGCGGGGCCGCACCGATTCAGCGCGCACTGCTTGCGGGCGACGGGAAGACCGGCGTCACCATCATGCGGATGCAAGCCGGCCTCGATACCGGCCCGATGCTCGCGAGCGGCGAGATTGCTATTGGCGCTCACGATACCGCCAAGAGCTTGCACGAAACGCTGGCGCGGATCGGCGCAGAACTCATCATCCGAACTCTGGATGCCCTTGAAACGGGCCGCAGCCGCGAAGTGCCGCAGCCGTCGGACGGCGTCACTTACGCCGAGAAAATCCACAAGGCCGAGGCAGCGATCGATTGGAGGCTGGATGCAGATCGGGTGTTGAGACAGGTGCGCGCGTTCAACCCGTGGCCGGTTGCCGAGACTCGACTGAACGGCGCGCAGCTGCGGATCTGGGACGCTGAACTGTGCGCGAACGCGGATGCGGGACCGGCAGCCGCACCCGGCGCAGTACTTGCCGCGGCCGACGACGGCATCGATGTGGCATGCGGCCGCGGGATCCTGCGAGTTCTCCGTTTGCAGCTCGCCGGCCGCAAGCCGCTCGCTGCGCGCGAATTTATCAAGGCGCAGCCGCTTAACGGCGCCTGCTTCGCGCAGACATGAGAGCTACAGCCGCCAGCGCGCGCTCTCTGGCCGCACACGCCGTGGCGCGAATTCTGCGTGAGGGTGTGACGCTCGATGCGGCATTGAAGGATGCCCTGGTGGCAGCCAACCCCCAGCTCGCGCCCTCGGTTCGCTCCTTGAGCTACGGTGCGGTGCGCGGCTACTATCGTCACGAAGCGATCTTGGCCCGCCTCTTGTCGACGCCGGTGAAGTCTTTGGATTTTCTGGTGCGCGCGCTGCTATCGGTGGCGCTGTACGAACTCGAGGATGAGAAGACCCCGGAATATGCCGTAGTCGACGCAGCCGTGCACACCGCCAAGGCCACCGACGCCGTACGCGCATCCGGATTGATCAATGCGGTGCTGCGCCGCTACCTGCGCGAGCGCAAGACCTTGGATGCGGATATCGCGCGCAATCCCGCCACCCGCCACGCCTCGCCGGTGTGGCTGGCGGACCGGCTGCGCGCCGATTGGCCGGTGCGCTGGACGCAATTGCTGGCCGCGGGCGATGCTCAGGCGCCCATGTGGTTGCGCGTGAACAGCCGTCGCACCACGACCGAGGAGTATCTCGGCCTGTTGCACGACGCCGGCATCGGTGCGCGACCTGAAGTGCGGGTGCCGTTGGCGGTGGTCCTGGATTCACCTTGCGATGTGCAAGAGCTGCCCGGGTTCGGCGCCGGCCTCGTGTCGGTGCAGGATTTGGGAGCGCAGTGCGTCGCGTTTCCGCTGGCGTTGGCAGCGGGCCAGCGGGTGCTCGATGCCTGTGCGGCTCCCGGTGGCAAGACGGCCCTGATCGCGGAACGCGAGCCTAATTTGTCGAATCTAACTGCGGTCGACGTCGACCCGCAACGCTTGGCCCGGGTGCGCGAGAACCTTAAGCGCGGCGAGCTTCACGCCGATGTGGTTAATGGGGATGCCGGCGGCCCGGGGCCCTGGTGGGATGGCATTCCCTTCGATCGAATTCTGCTCGATGCGCCGTGTTCGGCGCTAGGCGTAATCCGCCGCCACCCGGATATCCGACTACGTAAGTCCCCGTCGGATATCGACAAGTTGCCCCAGTTGCAGCGACAGCTGCTGAATTCCGCATGGCGGATGCTTAAATCCGGGGGCCGCCTCGTCTATGCCACCTGCACTGTGACTCGCAGCGAGAACCGCGATCTGATCGGCGCGTTTCTGCGCAATACTCCCGACGCCATCAGTGTCCCGGCGGAAACTTGGGAGGGATGGCCGAATTTCGGTGAAGAGGATGAGTATGGCCGGCAAATTCTTCCCGGAGAGGCGGGTGCTGACGGCTTCTATTATGCTGCCGTCGATAAGTCATGAACGCCCTGCGCTCCAACCGTAAGTCTACTGCCAGCCGCCGGCCGACGCCGCTTGCGGTATTCGTCGGTCTTTGTTGCCTGCTGCTCGCGTCGTTTCTGTGGACGCGGCCGCTCGAGGCCGATGGGCTCGAGGGGCGGTTCGAGGTGCGCTCCGCCGATTTGCAGCTCAAGGATGGCGTCTACCAATTGAACGCTCATGTGGACCTGCCCGTCAGCGACGCTGTGCGCCGCGGTCTCGCCGAGGGCGTGCCGTTGACCATGGAGCTCGACCTCGACATCGAGCGGGTGCGCCAGCTGCTGCCGAACTCGAAAGTCGCTGAACTCACCCAGCGCTACCACTTGCAATACAACGCCGTCAGCGCGCGCTACATCCTGCGCAACGACAACAGCGGCCAGCAGCAGTCATTGAGCACCATCGAGGCGGCGGTCGAGCAACTCTCGGAAGTACGCGGCTTGCCGGTATTGGACAAGGCGCTGATCGCTCCCGACCGCCGCTATGAGGCCAATGTACGGGCCAAGCTCGACTACGCCAACGTGCCGTTTTCACTGCGCGTGCTGATGTTCTGGGTCAATGACTGGCACCGCGAAAGCGACTGGTACACATGGACGCTGCAACCGTGATACGCAAGTACGGCTCCACGGTGCTGGGCTCCATCGGAGTGGCACTGTGGCTGGTCGCGCTGTACTTGTTGGCATCGGCCGCACAGAACTCGGCGGGATTCGAGCGGGGGATGCCGTGGATCCTGCTCGTCAACATTACCGGCCTGCTCACCTTGTTGGTGCTGCTGGTCGGCAAGCTCACGCGCCTGGTGCGCGATTACCGCAGGCATGTGCCCGGATCGCGCCTCAAGGGACGCACGGTCGCGATTTTCAGCGCCCTGGCGGTCGCGCCGATTCTGGTGGTGTATTACTTTTCACTGCAATTCATCAATCGCGGCATCGACAGCTGGTTCGAGCTGGAGGTCAGCCAGGGATTGAAAGACACGCGCGAGCTGTCGCATGCGGCGCTCGAAGTGCGGGTGCGTGAATTTTTGCAGCACACCCAGCTGGTTGCCCATACCCTGTCGGCGAGTTCCGAATTTGAATTGATCGGCACGCTCGATCGGGAGCGGCGCGAAAGCACCGCGCTCGAGTTCACCATCGTCGGCGCGCAAGCGCAGATTCTTGCCACCAGTTCAGATCGTCCGATGGATACGCTGCCGGTGCCGGCCACCGACGAGATGATGCTGCAATTGCGGCGCGGCCGACCGTACGTGAGCTTGGACACCGATTCGGTGGGCGGCTACCTGATCCGTGCGGCGGCGCCGCTCGATGCCAACGGCAGCGGCAGCGCACGGGTGTTGATCGCCCTGTACCCCGTGCCGCAGCAGTTGAGCCAGCTCGCCGACACGGTGCAGCGCTCCTATACGCAGTACGCCAATCTCGTGCAGTTGCGCCGGCCGCTCAAGTCGACTTTCGTATTGATTCTGACTTTCGTGGTGCTGATGTCGCTGATCGCCGCGGTCTACGGTGCTTTCTTCGCCGCGCAGCGCCTGGTGCAGCCCGTGCAGGATCTGATCGCCGGCACGCGGGCGGTGGCCAAGGGCAACTATGACACCAAGCTGCCGCTGCATTCCCGCGACGAACTAGGTTTTCTGGTGACCTCCTTCAACGACATGACCAAGCGGCTGGGACGCGCCCGCGAGGAGACGCGCCGCAGCCAGCAGGCCGTGGAAGCTGAGCGCGCCGGACTTGCCGTCATTCTTGCGCGCCTCTCCACGGGCGTGGTGTCGCTCGAGGCGGATTTAACCGTGCGCACCGCCAATCAGGCGGCGAGCGCCATCTTGGGTGTCGACCTCGAGGCTGCCGTGGGCAAGCGCTTCGACGAATCCATCAGCGATTCGACGCTGTTCACGCAGTTTCTGGCGGCGCTCAAACTGCATCTCGGCGCCGAGGATTTGGATTGGCGGGAGCAGGTCGAACTGTTGTCGGATTCGGGAAAACGGGTGCTGATGTGCGCGTGCACCGCCTTGCCCAATGACTTGGGCGGCGCACCCGGTGTGGTGCTGGTCTTCGACGACATTACGACACTGCTGCAGGCGCAGCGCGATGCGGCCTGGGGTGAAGTGGCGCGGCGGCTGGCGCATGAAATCAAGAATCCGCTGACGCCGATCCAATTGTCGGCGGAGCGTATGCGGCGCAAATTCCTGGGGAGCATGAATGCGCAAGACGCACAGATCCTGGAACGCGCAACGCATACCATCGTTGCGCAGGTCGACGCGATGAAGCAGATGGTGAACGCGTTCAGCGAGTACGCGCGCGCGCCCGACATGAATTTCTCGCGTTTCGATTTGAACCAGCTGATCACGGAAGTCGCGGACCTGTATCGTGCCCAGGCGAGCGCCGCCGAGCTCAAATTGCTGCTCGATCCGCTGCTGCCGGTGGTCTCGGCGGACCGGGTGCGGATTCGGCAAATCCTCAACAATCTGCTGACCAATTCGCTGGAGGCCCTGGAGGGCCGGCCCGGTGCCTGCATCGAGATCGAAACCCACATGTCGGAGGATGGTCCCAAGCAAACGGCGTCGGCGGCCATTGTCGTCACCGACAATGGGCCGGGGTTTCAGCGCGACTTGATCGGCACCGTGTTCGACCCTTATGTCACGAGCAAACCCAAGGGCACGGGGCTGGGGCTTGCCATCGTAAAAAAAATCGTCGAAGAACACGGCGGACGCATTGAGGCGGATAATCAACGCACCGGCGGCGCCCGCGTGCGAATTCTATTGCCGCTGGGCGACAGCGCACGCTCCTCGAGCGTGCGTGAACCGCGCAAGGGCGAACACAGGAGAGAACGCGTATGACCGCTTCGAGAATACTGGTGGTGGACGACGAGGCGGACATCCGCGGTTTGCTGAAGGAGATTCTTTCCGAAGAAGGTTATGAAGTGGATGTTGCGGCGGACGCAACCCAGGCGCGCTCCTCGCGGGCCATGCAGGTCCCGGACCTCGTGCTGCTGGACATCTGGATGCCCGATACCGATGGGATAACCTTGTTGCGCGAATGGTCGGCCACCGACGGCTACGACTGCCCGGTGGTGATGATGTCCGGTCACGGCACGGTCGAAACCGCCGTCGAGGCGACCCGCCTGGGCGCGTTCGATTTCGTTGAAAAGCCCCTGTCATTGACCAAGTTGCTGCGCACCGTGGAACGCGCGCTCGACGCCGGGCGCCGCAAGCGGCTGTCGGCCCGCACGCATGGGCCCACACTCGCCGTGCCCATCGGCAAGAGCAAGGTGACGCTGGCGCTGCGCGAGCAGGTGCAGCAGGCTGCCTCCAGTTCGTCGCCGGTTCTGCTGGTCGGAGAACTGGGATCAGGCCGTGAGGCCTATGCGCGCTTCCTGCATAGCTTAAGCGCGCGCGCATCGAATCCCTTCTTCATGGTAGTCGCCGCGAGCTTGGGCAAAGACCCGGCGGCGGCGCTGTTCGGCAGCGAGCGCGACGGCCGAGTCGAATTGGGCGCATTGGATCAAGCGGCGGGCGGATCGCTGTACATCAACGGACTCGAGGATTTGAACAGCGAAGCGCAGCGCGCGCTGGCGGGCGCCATCGAGCAGAATGGCTACACCCGCGTGGGCGGTCGGCAGCGCCTGCCGCTCAATGTGCGGTGGATCAGCTCTGCCCAGGACGCCTTCGATTTGCATGCCTCCCCGGAGCCGTTTCGCCGCGATCTCGTGGCGCACTTGAACGTCATCACGTTGCGGGTGCCGCCGCTACGCGACTACGCCGAAGATGTGCCCGACTTATTGCGCTACTACGTCGATCGCCTGGTCGACGATCAACATCTGCCGCTGCGCCGCTTCAGCGTCGCGGCACAGAACCGTCTGCGCAACTATCCCTGGCCCGGCAATGTGGGCGAGCTCAAGAACTTGGTGCAGCGGGTGCTGATTCTGGGAGTGGGCGAGGAAATCAGACTCGAAGAGATCGAGCGTGAATTGGCGGTGAAAATGGCGGTGGATGAGCCCCTGGTGAAGCAGGATTTGCTGGCGCTGCCCTTGCGCGAGGCGCGCGAACAATTCGAGCGGGCTTATCTGCAGCAGCAGCTGCTCCTTTGCAATGGCAAGGTGGGGCAGTTAGCCAAGAGGGTGGGCATGGAACGGACGCACTTGTATCGGAAGTTGCGGGCATTAGGGGTCGATTTTCGGCAATTGGGGGAGGATTAGGGTTGATCTAGCAGGGCTGTGGTTCGAGGGTTGGCGCCAGGCGAAGGGCTGCCCTCACCTCCTCGCAGTTGCCGGAAGCGGGCGGCATCACAACGCTGGAGAAGGGATCTTAACCTTTACTAATTCAGACTCAATCTGACTGACGGCGTCTGATGATCACCGCCAAACGGATACTCGCAAGCGATTCTAACGATCGACTTTAGGAGATAATGGGAATGTGCCGAGTGGACTACGGCACCTTGTGACCCATTTGTTCTTGAATATGGCCGTGCGTGTCGTCAAAACGCGCGTGCATGGTAGTGCCATCAGGATCAATCGACCATCGATTTATCTGCACAATCTTCCCGTCCTTCTTATCGGATTCCTCGATGGTTCGCGCGTCGATTAATTTGACCGAGACACTCGAATACTGAGGGTCACCTTTATAAGGTGCATCGGTCCCGTTGAGTGTCGCTGAAAAAGATCGGCCAATTCGATCGGCCATTGTCAGGGTCTTGCCTCTGACTTTATATGTCGTGTCTTCTTCATGGTTTGTAAGATCGGTCTGAATCTCCCGCCACTGGCCCGATATAGAGTGGGATCCTTTGGGTCCGGCTACCACTCGCGAATAGGTGGTGGTCACTTCTACCGGTTGAGGCATCATTCCGGTCACCGTCTGAGTCTCTGTTCTCGATGATCCATCGGCCGCGATCACGTCCTTCATGTCGGCGACCGTTTTCCCGCCCTTCTTTACGGTTTTGCGCACGCTGCGCTCATCGACAACGGAAATGCTCACAGTGTCGTAATGCGGATTGCCAGCGACCGCTTTATCGCGACCATCGGCCTGGATTTTGTAAGGGGGGCTACACGAGTGGCACGCGTATGCGCCGTCAATCAACTCGAGGCTCTCCAGCTCTGCGGTGGGACTCGCCCTCTGGGCATCCGGTCTCCACGTGCCTTCGAACATACTTTGCGCTGAGGCGAGTGCCGGAAGAAGCAACAGTGCTCCAAAATAAAAGTGGACATTTCTCATGGCAAAATCCTTTCCTTGGTTAACCGCTCTCTTTTCAATAACCGGGATGTTGAACAGAACCCGCCATAAATCCGAATTTATCAACGCGCCCTACAACAATTTGATCCAATCTGACATCGCAAAATGGAGGCTCACCAAGGACATAGCACGATGTGGGACTCAAGCCAAGCAATGACACTGTGGAGCGATTGCGACTCTCTCGTCTACAGCGCTGTGATGTCGACGGGCCAGCGTCAACAGCTAGTCCCCGACCCTCACCACCAGCACATCGACATCGGCCTTGCGCAAAATCTGCCGCAGCCGATTCAGTTCATCCAACTTGGAGATCGGGCCGATGCGGATCCGGTGCCAGGTATCGGAGTCCACTGATACTTTCTGCACTTTGGATTCGATGCCCTGCAGCGCCAGCTTGGCGCGCACGCGGTCTGCGTCGGCGAAGTTCTTGTACGAGCCGGCCTGCAGCACATAGGTGCCGCGGCGAGTCTCGGGAACGGATCTGGTGTCCGGCCGGACGTCCTTATCCTTCTCCGGAACCACTACTTCAAATTTCGGCAACCGATCGTAGAAGGCATAAGAAGTAGCGGGTTCCTCTGCGCCTGAATCCCCTGCTTCCGTATCGGGGGGTTCGTTGGACCGGGCGCGCTTCTTTTCCACCTTGCCGGTATGAGCAATCTGGGTGTCGGGGCGGTGGTCCTTGATGTACACAATGCCGGCGATGGCTAGTCCGACCGCCAATCCACCCACAACCCCCAGCCAACCGGAAAACCCGCTGGTCCTTCCGCGCCTGGTCTTGTAATCGCGAACGGTAGTCTTGGCCATGCGTGCCGCCTACATCGTGTCGGGCGCGGATACGCCCAGTAGTGCGAGTCCGTTGCGAATGACGATTTGCGTCGCCGCCGCGAGATTAAGCCGGGCATCGCGCAGGCCCGCATCTTCCACGATGAACTGGTGCGCGCTGTAATTGGTGTGAAAGTCATTCGCCAAATCCCGCAGGTAGTGCACCAGGGTATGTGGCGCGCGCTGTGCTGCGCACTGCCTGATGACTTCCGGAAAGGCGCTCACGCGTTTGATCAACTGCAGTTCCTGGGGCTCGGCCAGCTTGGCGAGCGATGCGTGACCGTGCGCTGGGTCGTGGGCGAGTCCGCGTTCCTGCATTTGCCGCATCACGCTGGCAACCCGCGCATGGGCGTACTGAATGTAGTACACCGGGTTGTCGTTGGAGCGCGCGGTCGCGAGCTCCAGATCGAAATCCAAATGCTGATCGTTGCTGCGCATGACATAGAACAAGCGGGCGGCGTCGTTGCCCACTTCCTTGCGCAAGTCGCGCAGCGTGACGAACTCCCCCGAGCGGGTCGACATCTGGGCCTTCTCGCCGCCGCGAAACAGCGACACGAATTGCACCAGGCGTACTTCGAATGAATCCTTGGGTCCTCCCAGCGCCATTAGCCCTGCGCGCAGTCGGGTAATGTAGCCGTGATGGTCCGCGCCCCAAATGTAGAGCAGATGGTCGAAGCCGCGCTCGAGCTTGTTGAAGACATAGGCGATGTCCGACGCGAAATACGTGTTGACGCCATTCTCGCGCACCATCACGCGGTCTTTCTCGTCACCGTATTCTGTGCTCTTGAACCACCAGGCACCGTCCTTGAGGTAGGCGTGCCCGGCTTTCTTCAAAGCGTCGATTGCTCGATCCACTGAACCGGAATCGCTCAAGGAGCGTTCCGAGAAAAAGCAATCGAAAGTGACGCCGAATTCCCTCAGATCTTCGCGAATGTCGCTCAAGATGCCGTCGAGCGCCAGATCCAGCACACGGCGAAATGCATCGTTGCCGATGAGCAGCCGGGCGCGGACGATCAGCGCATCGATGTAGATGTCCTTGTCGCCGCCCTGTGGCTCATCCGGTGGCAGGCCCTTGAAAATCTCCGCGCTGCCGTGGCGCAGTGCGGCGCCCTCGGCAGCAAACAACCGCTCACCGATTTCCGCGATGTACTCACCGCGGTAACCGTTGGCGGGAAAGTTGAATTTCTCGCCGCAGTGCTCCAGGTAGCGCAGCCAGGTGCTGACCGCCAAAATCTCCATCTGGCGGCCGGCATCGTTGATGTAGTACTCGCGCTCTACACGGTAGCCCACGGCCTCGAGCAGATTCGCGACGCTGGCGCCGAAGGCGGCGTGGCGGCCGTGGCCGACGTGCAAGGGACCCGTCGGGTTGGCAGACACGAACTCCACTTGAACCGATCGGCCGGTACCCACCAGCGAACGCCCATAGTGCGCGCCCTCCTTGAGCACCTTGGCGATTTCGGTGTGAAAGGCGTCCTTCGCAAGGAAGAAATTGATGAAGCCGGCGCCCGCAATTTCCGTCTTGGCCACCGCAGCACTGTGCGGCAGCAGGCGCAGCAGAGCGTCCGCCAGCTTGCGCGGATTTTGGCGTGTGGCCTTGGCGAGTTTCATGGCCAGATTGCTCGCAAAATCACCGTGCTGTGCGTCGCGGGTGTTATCGACCTCTATGGCAACATCACGCACATTCGCCGGCACCAGATCTTCCGGCAGGTCGGCAAGCGCCTGGGTGAGCAGTTTTTCAATCAGGGTCTTCAAGGCGAATTCCGAGGGGTCAGGGGTACAAAAGGGCCCGCAGTTTACCGCTGCGCGCGCCGGCAATCTTCTTAATCTACTTCGAGCGGATCCACGTCGATGGACCAACGTAAGCCCGCGGGCCCGGGCAGGCGCTCCACTTGCGGCAGCCAGCCTTTAAGGAAACGCTGCAAGGTGGAGCGTGTGGCGGTCTCGATCAGAAGGTGCGCCCGAAAATGATCGGCGCGCCTCGCAATCAAGGCGCTCGCCGGGCCCAGCACTTTGACGTTCACCTCGTTCAGCGCCCGGCTTGCATCGGCAGCAGCGCGCAGAAACGCATCCAACGCGACGCTGTCCTTGGCCTCCGCCCGCAGCATGGCAAGCCGCGAGTAGGGCGGCCAGCCGGCCGAGCGCCGCTCCTCCAGAGCGCTTATCGCGAAGCCCTCATAGCCTTCGGTTAGCAGCCGATTCAGTAGCGGATGCTCTGGGAACTCGGTTTGAATCAAGACCTCCCCGGGGCGCATTTCACGTCCGGCGCGGCCCGCCACTTGGGTGATGGTCTGCGCCAGACGCTCGGTGGCCCGAAAATCGCTGGCGAACAAGCCCTGATCGGCATCCAGAATCACCACCAGGGTAACCTCGGGGAAATGATGACCCTTGGTGAGCATTTGGGTGCCCACCAAAATTCTCGCCTCACCGCTATGCACCCGTTCCAGCACGCTTTGCACCGCACCACGCGCGGACGCCGTGTCTCGATCCAGCCGCGCCAACGGCGCGTGCGGAAACAGCCGCGCCAGGGTCTCTTCCACCCGCTCGGTGCCCTGGCCGACGGGATTGAGGGGCTGGCCGCACTTTCCGCAGGTCACGGGTACCGGGGCGTGCGCACCGCAGTGATGGCAGCGCAATTGCTGCGCGCGAAGATGCAGGGTCATGCGCGCGTCGCAGTGTGTACAAGGTGCGACCCAGCCGCAGGCATTGCAGAACAAACTCGGCGCGTAGCCGCGGCGGTTCAAGAATACGATGACTTGGCCGCCGGCTTTGAGGTGCCGGGCCATCGACTGCATGGCCGGCGTCGACAGCCCCTGGTCGCTGCCATGACTACGCAGATCCACGAGTGCCATTTGCGGTGCCTGCGCCGTACCCGGCCGATACGGCAGCCGGAGCTTCGAATAGCGCCCGCTCAGAGAGTTCTGCAGCGTCTCGAGCGATGGGGTTGCCGAGCCGAGCACGATGGGCACGCCGGCTCGCTGCGCCCGGACCACCGCGAGATCGCGCGCCGAATAGCGAAAACCCTCGTGCTGCTTGTACGAGGCATCGTGCTCCTCGTCGACGACCACGAGGGCTAGTTTGGGCAGGGAGGTGAATACGGCGGAGCGCGTGCCTATGATGATTCGCGCCTCACCGCGGTGGGCCGCGCGCCAGGCGTCGCGGCGCTCGACGCCGGTGAGGCCTGAATGTACCGCCACCACCCCGGTGCTGAAGCGGCGGCGGAACCGATCGACCAGCTGCGGGGTCAAGGCAATTTCGGGTACGAGTACCAGCGCCTGGCCGCCGCCCGCAATCGCTGCGGCGATCACACGCAGGTATACCTCGGTCTTGCCGCTACCGGTCACTCCGTAGAGCAGGTGCGCGGCAAAGCCCGGCAGGGACTCGAGTATGGCGGCAACGCAGTGAGTCTGATGTTCGGTCAGCCCCAGCTCGCTTGGCAGCGACTGCAGGACATTCGAATCAGGGACTGTGCCAAGCATCGCGCCGCACGCATCTCCCGGCGCCGCGCCCGCCGCGTCGTCGCGCGAGTTGATCCAGCCTCGCGCCGCCAGCGCCCGCAACAGTGCGGGCTTGAAGCACTCGACTATGTCATCCGCACTGGCGCAGCCTCGCTGCGCCAGCCAAGTCAGCAGGGTTCGCTGCTGCGGCGCGCGCCGATCGCTGGGCGCCGCCAGTTCTTGTCGCCCGGTATCGCTCAGGGACCACCATTCGATGCTGTGCCGCGCAGGGTCACCGGCACGCAGGCTGACCGGCAACGCGGCGGCAAATACTTCCCCGATTGGGTGGTGATAGTACTCTGCCGCCCAACGCAGCAAGTCGAACGTAATGGGGTCGAGAATGGGTTGCTGGTCCAGAATGTCGAGCGCCGACTTCAATTTCCCGGAGTCAATGGCGGATTCCCCGCTGATACCCACCAGAATGCCGATTAACTGGCGGCCCCCAAACGGGACGCGCACCCGTACACCGAGCGGGGGCGCGCCTTCAGGCACTACACCTACGAGGGCCACGGGCGGCCGATAGTCGAACACGCGCCGCAGTGGGGTATCCAGTGCGATCTGCAGAATCATGGCGCCTTTTTTGTCCACAAAAACTGTGGATAAGTCTGTTGAGAAGCCGGGATCATCTGCCCTAAGTGCCCGTTCCGTTTCGGGTCCCCGTCAAATTGGTGGAAAAGTGCTCTAAATCGAAATGAATCTTTACAATTCAATGGGTTATAAACGCCTCTAGATCTCAACTTGAGGACCTGATCGAATTATTTCAGTGGATGTCACATCCGATGTGCGTAAGTCGCTGATCTTGCGCATACCCCAACGTCAACCGCACCGGCGGATGGCCGTTTATACCTGGAATAGTGATGGTCCGTCGACGTTATGAGGACGCACATGAGTCGCTTTGATACGCTGAACCAAGCTTGGATGGTCTGGGATGGTCCCGCTCCAACCCTTAAGGAATCGGTTCTGGAGTACACCCGAGAACTCGAGAATTTCTTGGCGGAGATCGAGCGCCGTGCCTTTCGCATGGCGCAGATCGCGCTGCGCGATCCCGACGACGCTCTCGACGTAGTTCAAGACGCCATGCTGAAGCTTGCGCGCAATTATGCCTCGCGGCCGAGCGCCGAATGGCGGCCGCTGTTTTATCGAATCTTGGAAAATGGCATACGCGATTTGCAACGGCGCCGGTCGGTACGAAAGCGTTTCATGGCGTGGCTGCCGGGTGCGAAAGAGGATCCCGACAGCGAGGCTCAGGATCCGCTCGAGAACGTCGCCGATGCGGCGCCTGCCATCCCTGAGGTGCTGATGCAGGGGCAGGCGATGCAGCAGCTCGAGATTGGCCTGCGCGCATTGCCGGCGCGGCAACGGGAAGCGTTCATGTTGCGAAATTTCGAAGGCCTGGACGTGGCAGAGACTGCAAGCGCCATGGGCTGCTCGCAAGGCAGCGTCAAGACGCATTATTCGCGTGCAGTGCATACCCTGCGCGAACACTTGAGCGAGGTTTGGTAATGAACGAGCAAGAAACGCCGCGAACGTCGCAAGCCTTCGAGCAGCGCAGCCGCACGTTGTTTCACGACAGCGTTGAAGGGCTGGATTTCGCGCTGCGTTCGCGCCTCACGCAGGTTCGCAATGCCGCGATCGAAGCGGCTGCCCCGGGGCCACGACCCTGGTTTTTCCGCTTCGGCGTGCTGACCCCTGCGGCCGGCGTGACGGCTGCGGCGGTTCTGGGCGCCTTCCTCTGGTTGGGATCGCCATTGGGTCAGCACGCCGTTACAGTAGCTGATGGCTCGAATCTCGAAGATTTGGAAATTGTCGCCTCATCGGATGAGAGCGGAGCGAACGCCATGGACATGTTGCAAGACGATATTGATTTTTATGCTTGGGCGGATAAGTCCGCGAATTCGGGGCCGGCGGCCTAGGGGCCGGCCACCCGGCATCGAATTTCGACTGGCGTGGGCGAGAATCTGCCTGTTGCTCGGCATGACGGTGTGCGCTGTAGCATTCGCCGACCAGCCGCCGGAGCAATCGGCACCAGAGGCGCCGCCCGCATCGCAGGGGCAGCGTCCGCCGACGTCACAGGGCACGCCGGACGATGACTTCATTGAGTTCTTGGGCACGGATGATGTGGGTGATGCAGTTTGGTGGGAATTCTTGAAGAAGGTGCCGCCCCGAGGGGACAATCCCCCCGCGCCGCCACCGCAGGATACAAAGCAATGATCAGGGCGACATTCATCTGTGCAACCCTCCTCCTCGCGGCGGCGAGCGCGGTCGCGCAGATGCCCGAGCCACCCGCGCCTGAGGTTGCAGCTACCGCCGGACCCGCGGTGTCCAGGCCCTGGACTTCGATGTCGCCGCAGCAGCAGCAATTGCTGCACAGCTATCAAGGCAAGTGGGATGGCTTGCCCCCGGAGCGCCAGCAAGCGCTTGCGAGGGGCAGTCAGCGTTGGCTCTCGATGACACCGCAACAGCGTTCGAGCGCTCAGCAGCGCTTCACTCAATGGCGCGCCATGCCGCCGGATCAGCGCCAACAACTGCGCCAGCGCTGGCAGCGCTTCAGGAACATGCCTCCGGAGCAGCAACAGAGGGTGCGCGAATCATTCAACCGATTTCGGCAGATGCCTCCGGAGCGGCGCATGGAATTGCGCAGGCAGTGGCGTCAGATGAGTCCCCAGCAACGACGCAGCGTCATCCAGCAGCGGCCGCCGCCGCCCCGCCGCAATCCGCGCTAAAGTTCGTAGCGCTCGCTCGGGTCAGTACGCGGGGTCAAGGGTGGTAGCTGCGTTCGGCATGCGCGGCCACGTCCTCGCGGCTGAACAACACCTCCCGGAATATCCCCTGAGTGAACATCTGCGCCTGATCGGTAAAGTGCGGCGACTTGGGATCACCGCTTTCGCCGCCGCTCATGATGGCCTTGGCGCGAACTATCGGGCCGAACTCCACGGCAGCGACGAAACTATTGCCGACGGAACCGTAGATTTTCCTGGTTTTGCGCGGATAGGTGGTGTCGAAGGATGCCAACGCTCCCCAATTAGATGAAGCAAAGCCCACCGGCAGACTGGGTTTGGCATCGTCGACGGGCTGCACGATGTCGTCGGTCAAACGCTGATAGCGGTTGATTTCGCCCCACGGTGTGCGCCATCGGCCAAAGTCGTGCTGCAATTTCGCAACGGCCGCCGTCAAACCCTCGAGGCGCTCCGGCGCGGTCAAATGACCGACCAGATAGTCGTAGACCGGCTCGTCGGCGTCACGCGCCTCGGCACCTTTATGCTCGAGCATTTCCTGACCCCAAAATATGGCGACGGCGGTGGCGATCGAGTCCGCCGCGGTGCGCCGATCCCAGCCGCGCAGAACGGCGACGGGTTCCTTGAGGGCAGCGCGCCGCGGATCGTCCGCGGCCAATTGGTCATAGTCCTTGAACAAGGGCGGCAGCAGAACCTCGAACGCCGTGAGATGGCCGTCGTAGCCGGCGGCGATCAGGCTGTCCAAGGTGACATCGTGAATGATTTGCAGCACTTCGACGGCGTGAATGCCGCGCGGATTCTCGCCCTTGATCCACATGTAGGCCGGATAATTTTCGCGCTTCGGACTCGCATCGCCGGCGGCCGAGAAGGGCCAGTTGTTGGTGTTCATTATCCAACCATTGCGGGGATTGAGCAGAGTGATGGTGTCCTCGATGGCATGCGGCCCCTGCCATTCGGTGCGCGGTTCGCTGCCGTCGACGGGATGAGTGAAATCGAACTGAGGGTCGCGCCTGGGAATGAAATTCCCATGAAAGTACGCGATGGTTCCGTCTGCATCGGCATACACCGTGTTGTTGGAGGTGTCCGTGA
The DNA here is from genome assembly GCA_040002315.1 of Gammaproteobacteria bacterium. Taxonomy (GTDB): domain Bacteria; phylum Pseudomonadota; class Gammaproteobacteria; order Steroidobacterales; family Steroidobacteraceae; genus Bog-1198. The sequence goes on along the minus strand of JBDUEQ010000082.1, from coordinate 6,550 downwards.
GCATCTCCTGGGTCTTGCGGAAGGAAGCGTAATCCGTGGTCTTGGTGCGCAGGTAGGATTGCTCTAGGGCGGGAACGGGGTCCTGCAGCAACTTAATGGCTATCCAGCGGGCGTCGCTACGCCGGGCGTCGCTACGCCGGGCGTCACTCCGCGAGGCGCTCTCGGCGCGGATGATCGGCCCGTGATGGCTGTGATACACGGTGAACTCACGATGACCGATCTTGGCTCCCTGCTTGAACGCAATGGATATTTGGCTGACCCGCAGCTTTCGCAGACCCGAGCCGTATTTGTAGTACAGCCCATCCGCTTTCCTGACGATGGTCTCGGCGTATTCATCGATGGCGTCGCCGCCGTACGAGGTATGCATCCAGCCGTTGTGCGAATTGAAACCCTGGTAGACGAAGAACTGTCCCCAGGTCACGGCGCCGTAGACATTCAATCCCTGCTCGCTGACCATCTGCAGCTCTGAACGAAAATAGTAGGATGTATGCGGATTGATCCACAGCAGGGCGTGCCCCGAGGCGCTGCGGCTGGGCGCGATGGCAAATCCGTTCGAGCCGCCGGGAACGGGCTTTACGCGCCCGCCGGTTGCCACCGGTACTGACGCAGGTACGGGGGGCCGCGGCAGTTCCCCGTAGAACTCGCGCAGCTTGCCGAGATCAATGCTCTCGATGTCGCCGCCGATGCTGCCTTCGGTGAAGGACAATGCCATCCACGGCTCGAATTGGCGGATGACTTTGGGCGTAACCGCCGGATGCTTCGACAAGAAATAATTCAGACCGTCCGACCATGCCAGCATCAGATCCTTGAGCCAGGTGGGACTGCGAGCGTATTGTTTTCGCAGCTCCAGGGGATCGATGAACAGGCGCGCGCGCAAGTCGCTGTATATCGCACTCTCGCCCTCGGCCTGCGCGAGCTCTCCCAGCCCGATGAGGTAATTGCGCTCGATGCGCCCGAAGTCATCCTCGGCTTCGGTGTAGATGGCGCCGAACACCGTGTCGGCATCGGATTTGCCGTAAATATGCGCGATCCCCCAGTTGTCGCGGACGATGCGGACATTCTGTGCATGCTGCTGCCAGCGCAAGTCTTGATCGGCGGCTGCCCGGGCTGCGCCGACGGCGCTCAGTGCGCAAAAGACCGAAAGGACGAGGAATCTCATGGCGGTGAACGTCTCCTGTGAGTAGCATCGGGCAATGGTCGCCAAGATCGCTGCCGAGAATCCGGCGGCGATTTTCATCAATGGCGACATTCCCTGGAATGGAATTGCAGCCGACTACGCGGTATTTCGCGGCGAGACGCGTTCGTGGAAAGAGCGGCGACTGCGGGTTTTTCCGGCACTCGGCAACCATGAATGTCTCGAGCGCACGCACCTTGACCTGTATCAATCTTTCGATTTTCCAAACTATCACTAACGTGCGCCTCGAATTGCGCGGCACTCGGGTGCGCGGTGAAATGATCCGGCTCAGCGACTTTGACGGACTTAAGCCCCAGCATTGGCAAACCCGCGATCGCTTCGAGATTACCCTGCAGCCTTGACGGCTTGGATGAGCTGGCTAACGGCGGCCTGCGCATCGCCATACAGCATGCGAGTCTGATCGAGCACGAAGAGCGCGTTGTCGATGCCGGAAAATCCCTGTCCTTGGCCGCGCTTGATGACGATGACGTTCTTGGCCTTGTCCGCGTTCAAGATCGGCATGCCATAGATCGGGCTGCCCTTGTTCGCTCGCGCATCCGGATTGACGACATCGTTGGCACCTATAATCAGAGCCACATCGGCGGTTTCGAACTCGGCGTTGATCTCATCCAAATCTGAGATCAAGTCATAGGGCACTCCCGCTTCCGCCAGCAGAACGTTCATATGTCCCGGCATGCGACCGGCGACCGGATGAATGGCGAAGCGCACTTTGACGCCATGATCGATCAGCAACTGAGCGAGTTCCCACACCTTGTGCTGAGCCTGTGCCACGGCCAAGCCATATCCCGGCACGATGATGATCTTTTGCGAATACGCCATCATTACGCCGGCATCGGAGGCCTCGATGGCCTTCTGCGAGCCGGTGACGCTGCCGCCTCCGCCAGTCGACGTCTCGCCGAAGTTCGAGAACAGCACATTGCCGAGCGAACGATTCATGGCCTTGGCCATGAGCTGGGTCAGCAAGGTGCCGGCCGCGCCGACCACGGTGCCGGCAATGATCATGGCGGCGTTGTCGAGCACGAAGCCCTCAAAGCCCACCGCGAGTCCCGTCAATGCGTTGTACAGCGAAATCACCACCGGCATGTCCGCACCGCCGATCGGCAGGGTCATGGCGACACCCAGCAGCAACGCAAATGCAAAAAACAACGAGACCGCGGGTAGCCCGGCATCCATGCCGGAAACCACCATGAAGCCAATGCCTGCCGTCACCAGCAATATGGCCAAATTGACGAACTTCTGGCCGCCGAAGCGCACCGATTTGGTGATCAAGCCTTGCAGCTTGGCGAAGGCGATCAAGCTGCCGCTGAACGACACCGAGCCGATGAAGCCGCCGATGAGAGCGATGGTCAGGTGCGTGACGCTGTGCTCGCTACCGCGGTACAACTCTACGGCCGCAATGGCCGCTGCCGCGCCGCCGCCCATGCCGTTGTACAACGCGATCATTTGCGGCATATCGGTCATGGCGACACGCTTGCCGCTGATCCAGGCGATGCCGCCGCCGACCACGATGGCGCCGATCACCAGCATCAAGTTCAAGGAGGATGCGCCCATAAAGGCGAGCGTCACCACCGTGGCCAGCACCATGCCGGCGCCGGCCCAGCGAACGCCGCTCACAGCCGTGACCGGCGAGCTCATGCGCTTCAAGCCAAGAATGAACAGCGCCGCCGCCACGAGATAGGACAACTGGGTCAGAGTTTCAATAGTCGACGCGGAGAACATCCTCAAAGCCCCTTCTTTCGCCCGGCCGTGACGAACATCTTGAGCATCCTCTCGGTCACCACGTAACCGCCCACGGCGTTGCCGGCGGCGAGCACCACGCCGATGACGCCGATGACCCGGAGCAGCGTGGTGTCCGCCGCCGCCAAGGCGACCATGGCGCCGACCAGCACGATGCCGTGGACGAAGTTCGATCCGGACATGAGGGGCGTGTGCAGGATGACCGGGACGCGCGAGATCACTTCGTAGCCCGTGAACGCGGCCAACATGAATATATAGAGCGCTATGACGCCGTCTATCATCTTACTGTCCCTCTACCGCTTTGCGCGTCGCTTCGTGCTTGATCGTGCCGCCGTGCGTGAGCACGGCTGCGGCGAATACTTCGTCGTTCCAGTCTATGGACAGCTCACCTTTCACCAGCGCCGGCTTCAACAGGTTGAATAGATTGCGCGAATACATTTCGCTGGCGTGATACGGCAGCGAGGCGGGCAGGTTCAACGGTCCCACGACCTTGACGCCGCCGTGCACGACCGTTTCGCCGGCGCGCGTCAATTCGCAATTGCCGCCTTGTTCGGCCGCGATGTCTATGATCACCGAGCCGGCCTTCATGCGCTCGACCGCCGCCTGGCTGATGATTCGCGGCGCCGCGCGTCCCGGCACCGAGGCGGTGCTGATCACCGCGTCGCTCGCAGCGATACGCGCGTCCAGCACTTCCTGCTGCTTGGATTTCTCTTCGGCGGTGAGTTCACGAGCATAGCCGCCGGCGCCCTCCGCGGAGACGCCGGTCTCGACGAATTTCGCACCCAGCGATTTCACTTGGTCCTTGGTCGCACTGCGCACGTCATACGCTTCGACGACGGCGCCCAAGCGCCTGGCGGTGGCAATGGCCTGCAACCCTGCGACACCCGCGCCGATGACCAGCACGGACGCCGGACGGATGGTGCCCGCAGCCGTGGTCAGCATGGGCAGAAATCGTTCCAGCGTGTTGGCCGCAATCAGCACGGCCTTGTAGCCGGCGACGGAGGCCTGCGAGGACAGCGCATCCATCGATTGCGCCCGTGAAATGCGCGGCACCAGTTCCATGGCAAAACTCGTGATGCCGCGCTCTTTGAGAGCGCGGACAAGATCGGGCCGTGCATAGGCTTGCATAAAGCCGATGACCACCGCGCCTTGCTTGAGAGCATTTACCTCGGCAATGTTCGGCGGCTGCACCTTCAGCAGCACGTCGGCCGTGGCAAGAATGGCGGCAGCGTCGCCGAACTCGGCATCGGCATACAAGGCATCGGGAAAATGCGCCGCCGTCCCTGCACCGCGCTCCATGACAACGCGAACTCCGGCCGCTTTCAGCTTGGTAGCGACTTCCGGGACAACCGCGACGCGAGTTTCTTTGGCAGCGGTTTCCGTGAGGACACCGACGACGACAGCCATGCAGATCTCTCCCTAAAACCTGAGAATGATGCCAAACGTTGAATTATTGCATAAGAGTCGACTATCTTTGGGGGGTTATGAAGCCCATGCTGCACCACAGGCTGCACTTATTGGATTGGCGGGATGACCTTACGGTCGTGAGCCACGGTCATCCTTTGTCGCAGCAAATCCTGCGCACAGACGTCTCCGGGATGCCGTTGGAGTGGGTGGATTACCGGGAAGCCGCACGCCTCTATCACACCGAGCAAGTGGCCTACACCTGCGGAACGCTGCTGTATCGGCTATACGGCGGCACCTGCGCACGCACCGGCCTGCGGACCATCGTGGACGTGAATTCCATCATCGCGACGCTGGGTACTTCTGGCAATCCGGGCAACCTGCGCGGTTCTTCATACACGCCGCCGCTCAACAATCAGACGCTGTTCCGCCGCGACGCCTATCTGTGCCTGTATTGCGGTGCCCGCTTCACCTATACCCTGTTGTCGCGTGATCACGTGACGCCGTTCAGCCGCGGCGGGCAGGACACCTGGAGCAATGTGGTGTCGGCGTGCCGCCGCTGCAATAATGCCAAAGCGTCGCGCACTCCCGAACAGGCAGGCATGCAGCTGCTTGCGGTGCCGTTCACGCCGACCTACGCCGAATATATATTCTTGAAAGGCCGCCGCGTGTTGGCCGACCAGATGGAGTATCTGATCGCGCACTTCCCGCGTTCCAGCCCGCTGCACGAGCGCATGCAACGCTGGCCGATGTGACCCCGGGCGCCGCATCTCCGCAAGCGCGGTCCGGGGTCGTGTACTACATTGACGCCAGTTACTTTATTTTCCGTGCCTACCATTCCATGCCGCCCGACATGGTGGACGCTGACGGCAATGCAACCCACGCCCTGTACGGCTTCGCGCGTTTCTTGTCAGACTTGCTGGAGCAGGTTCGGCCGGAACGCATCGGCGTTGCCTTCGATCTTAGCTTGCGCAGCGAGATCTCGTACCGTAACGGCATCTATCCCGCTTACAAGGCCAATCGCGAGGCGCCGCCTGCCGACTTGGAGCGGCAATTTGCGCTATGCCGCGAGTTTTGCCGCTACATGGGCCTTGCAGAATACGCGAGCTCGAGGTACGAAGCCGACGACATCATCGGCACCCTGGCTGCGCGTTCGCGCGCCGCCGGCTTGCGCAACGTGCTGGTAACCCGCGACAAGGATTTGTCGCAACTCATCCGCGACGGCGACGTGTTCTGGGATTACAGCGGCAACACCCGCTATCACTATCACGACATAGGGCCGCGTTTCGGCGCCACGCCGGAACTGATCGCGGATTTTTTGGCGCTTACCGGCGATAGCGTGGACAATATCCCTGGCGTGCCAGGTGTCGGTAAGAAGACTGCAGCGGAGCTATTTGCGGTATTTGGCTCGCTCGACGAATTGTATGCAAATCTCGACCGCATACCTCTGATGAAGCTGCGAGGCGCCGCCGCCATCGCCGCCCGACTGCTCGAGCACAAGGATGCGGCCTATCTGGCGCGGCGCTTGACCGGCATCGTCTGCGACATGCCGCTGGAAGCGACGCTGGATGATTTGAAGCCGCGTCGGCCCGACAGCGCGGGACTCGATTTCTTTTTTGACACGCATGGTTTCGGCAACATTTTGCGGCAACAGGCGCGCCGCATCGCCGCCGGGGCCTGAAGTGATGGGGAGCAAGACGATGGCGCAAAAAGACATTCGATCCGTGCTGCAGGAAGACCGTGTTTTTCCGCCGTCCAAACAGTTCCAAAAAGCCGCCGCTCTCAAGGTCGGCGAATTGGAAGCGATGTACGCCAAGGCTGCCGAGGATTACATCGGCTTCTGGGCTGACCTGGCGCGATCCGAAATCGCCTGGCAGATGCCCTTCACGGTGGCTTTGGACGATACGGAGGCGCCCAACTTCCGCTGGTTCGCCGACGGTCATCTAAACGTGTCGCACAATTGCCTGGACGTGCATTTGCGCGAGCGAGGCGATAAGGTCGCGATCCTGTTCGAGGGCGAGCCGGGCGATGTGCGCAAGCTCACCTACGCCGAACTACATGGCGAAGTGTGCCGGTTTGCCAATGCGCTGAAGGACCTGGGGGTCGGCCGCGGCGACCGCGTCATCATTTATCTGCCGCTGATCCCTGAGGCGATCATCGCCATGCAGGCGTGCGCACGTATTGGCGCCGTGCACTCGGTGGTTTTCGGCGGCT
>JBDUEQ010000081.1:0-23017 GCA_040002315.1 Gammaproteobacteria bacterium | reverse complement strand
GCGACGACGCGGCGCGCGTGGCGGTCGCCCGTGCCGACGATAGCGGCAGCGACACCGCTGGTACTTATCGAACTTGCGGGCAAGTCCCCGAGCAATTGACCACACGGCCCCTGTGTCGAGCGCCTCCAGCATCGTCGCGTGCGACATCAGCCGCGCGATTCGGCGGTTGCCGTCAAGAAACGGGTGAATCCATGCGATCTTTGAAGCGTTTCTTAATAGCGCGGTCTACGACGCATAAGTCGGTTAACAGTTCGCAGAAGCGACGATGGATTTCGCCGTGACGTTTGCGTAAAACGAGCAAACGCACTCCGAGTTGTGGATCTCTACCAGCAAAAGATGACATACGCGGAATTTTGGCAAAAGCAGTACGACTTTGGGCGCGATGCGCAGTCCGCGGAATCGGCCTACACACGAGCGATCATCGAGCTAGACGACGACCGCCAGGCACAGGCCTACGAACAATTTGTCAACACGGAAAACAACTGGACCAAGTTCATGCAGGTTGTAAATGCGCGACAGCCAAAAATGGCCGCGGCGAATGAAGGCTATGCGCGAGAGGCGCCGCGCTCGTGGCTTGCGGGAATTACGGCTGGTCGTACCAGATGTGCGCTCGAAGGCGGTCCAAAAGCGGATCTCCAAGCAGGTGGTTGGTTTGGATCGTTCGCGCGAGTCGGAGGCCCTTTGGTGGACAGAATCAGTTTCTGAGTTTGATGCCCAATGAAGGGCGGCGACGTGGTTACAGTTGCGGCAACGGGCGACTACGGCAAACCGCGCCCGGCCGTCATTGTGCAGACGGATGCTCTTCCGGCGGCACATGCGTCTGTCGTATCTCGCGACTCAGTGTCGCATTGGCATTCGTCATGGGCCTGGCCGACTAGGAACGTCGTCAGCTGTGACTCCCAACGTTGAACGGGCCGTAAGGGACTTGGGCCATCGTTCAGGATGAGGGTCCAAGAGGAACCGGGGAGTGGGGATCGAGCAGTGAGATCGTGGTCATTGTCAGACCGAGGTTAGACGGGCCGGGCCGGGCCGGGACATCGGCTCCGTTGCAGTGAATTCGATGATAGGGAAAATAAAACTAGCCGAACGGCATCGTGTTTCGCGACTCATGGTGGGGCTAATGAGTTCTGAACCGCCATTTACTCTTACTTCCGGCGTACCTTGATGTTAACGTCCGCTAACTAGGCTCGCCGGCACCGACGGCGCCATTGCATCTCAAGGGGGAAATAAAGGCATGAACGCAAATCCCAAATTGACATACGCAATCGCCGCCATATTGAGCGGGTCAACCATGGGATTCGCGCATGCGGCCGCTGCGGCCGCCGTTGATGCCGCCGACGTCGGCGATTCGGGGGCTCTTCAGGAAATCACGGTAACGGCGCAGCGCAGGGTCGAGAACATGCAGAATGTTCCGATCACGATCCAAGCCCTGACTGCTGAAACGCTGACCCAGCTGAAGGTGACGACCTTCGACGATTTCGTGAAATACCTGCCTAACGTGACCGCCGCCAGTTGGGGTCCTGGCCAGGGCGAAATCTATATGCGCGGCCTGAGCGTCGGCCAGCTGGGCTTGCAGGGCAGCGGAACCACCGCGACATTCCCCAATGTGGCCGTGTATCTCGATGATCAGTCGGAACAATTGCCCGGCCACAATCTGGACATCTATGCCGCCGATCTCGAACGCATCGAGGTGCTGGAGGGGCCGCAGGGCACGTTGTTCGGGGCCGGGGCGCAGGCCGGCGTGGTGCGCTACATCACGAACAAGCCGAAGCTCGACGTCACCGAGGGCAGCGTGTCCGCAGGCTACGGCTATACCAGCCATGGCGATCCGAATTCAAACCTCGAGGCGGTGCTCAATTTGCCGCTGATTTCGAATACCCTGGCGGTGCGGGCGGTAATCTACAATGAAAGGCGCGGCGGCTACATCGACAATGTACCGAGCAAGTTCACGCGCTCCAACAGCGATCTGGGCATCAGCTATGCCGGCGGCAGTGTGCCGCCCGACAGCCCGGTGATCAACAACAACAGCGTCGTTGGCCGCGCGATTAATCCCGTCACCTACCAGGGAATTCGACTCTCGGCCCTGTGGAAGATCAACGACGACTGGAATGCATTGCTCAGCCAGTCCTATCAGGACATGAGTGCGCAAGGCGTGTTCTATCAAATGCCCACCGGATCGGATGGGCAGAAACTGCCCGACCTGTCCGTTACTTTGTTCAATCCATCGTACGAAAAGGATAAGTTCGAGAACACGGCCTTGACCGTCAACGGTCACATCGGCGATTTGACGGCGGTGTATTCGGGCGGTTACCTGGTCCGCAATGTACAGCAAGTTCAGGATTATACGAACTACGCCCGCGGCTACTACGCCGACTATTATCAGTGCGTCGCCGGCGCCAACCCTAAGTGCGACTCACCCAGCGCGACGTGGCGGTCCGCGCTGCGCACGACACATCAGAGTCATGAGGTCCGGCTGAGCACCCCGGACGATTGGCGGCTGCGCGTATTGGGCGGTGCCTTCTGGGAGGATTTCAAGATCGATGACAGCACGGATTTCCAGTACAAGACTCTGCCCGCATGCACCGTTACCGTGACCACCGACTGCCTGAGCAACATCATCCCACCGCCCGGTGCGACTGCCAACAATCCAAACGTGCGCAATGACAGCGTCTCGTTCTTCGATGACGTGCAGCGCGGCTACCGCCAATATGCCTTTTATACTTCGGCCGATTTCGACCTGATTCCGAAGACGCTGACGCTCACCGCCGGAACGCGTTACTACAACTTCAACAATACGGAAGTGGGCTCCAAGGCAAGCAGCTTCGGCTGCTTCGAGGCTGGACCGGCTCCGTGCTATGTGGGCGCCACCAACATCGATGCCGAGAATCTGAAGCAAAAATATACCGGCTTCAAGAGCCGGGCCAACCTGAGCTGGAAAATAACGCCGGATATTCTGCTGTATTACACCTGGTCGCAGGGCTATCGCCCCGGAGGATTCAATCGCGCACCCGGCACCAGCGCGAAAGTGCTGGATCAGAATGGCGTCGGACAGTACTTCACGCCGGCAGGCTACGCCCCCGACCAATTGACCAACAATGAGATCGGCTGGAAAACCCAGTGGTTCGAAAATCGGCTGCAGTTCAACGGCGCGGTATACAAGGAAGATTGGAAAAACGTGCAGTTGGCGTTCTTCGATCCTGCGGAGCTCGGCAACCTGACGTTCAACGCGAACGGAGCCAATTACCGGGTCAAAGGTTTAGAGACGCAAATCATAGCGCGTGTGACGAATGGACTGACCGTTCAAGGTTCTTTCGCTTGGAACAGCAGCGAACAGACCAATTCACCGTTCTTAATCGCGAATAATCCGGCCAGCGCGAATTTTGGCAAGCCGATCACGACCATTGCGAACCCGTACGGCGTGCAGGGCAGCCCGCTCGCTCAATCCCCGGCGTTCCAAGGCAACCTGCGCGTGCGTTACGAGTGGTCGATCAACGATTACCGGGCGTTTGCTCAGGCGGGCGGCCAACACCGGACGCATTCTTTGTCGCTCACCGGCAATGTACCTTCCATCGCACCTACCGGCTCCACTACCCAGGCATTCGACCAGCCGGGATTCACGACCTACGACGGTTCCGTGGGCGTCGCCAAGGATGCTTGGAACGTGCAACTTTACGCACAAAATCTGACCGATACGCGCGGCATCACCTTCATTTCGTCTTCCCAGGCTGTCGAGACACAATCGATCATTCGCCCCCGGGTCATCGGTGTGAGTATCGGCTACAAATTCTGACCGCAACCCTTGCTTGTCCTAAACGGCCGGCGGAGCGGCGCAGGTGTGGGGGGGCGCTTGCTTTTGCTGCCGAAAGTGCCGGTAGCAAATAGCAAGTTCGGCACGCGGTTCGAACTCATTGGCTCGCGCTGAACTCCGGAATCATCCCGGGCAACAGATACTGCTGGACGATGACGATGACGACCAGCACCAGCGTCAATATGACGCTGTGAATGAAGGTGCGGGCCAGCACGACTCCTTCTTTGCCCTTGAGCTCGGTCACGCACACGCCGGTGGAAATGTTCTGCGGCGAGATCATCTTGCCGAGCACGCCGCCCGATGAATTGGTGGCGGCGAACAGCAGGGGATTCAAGTGCAGTTGCCGGGCGGCGACCACTTGCAGATTGCCGAATAGAGCGTTGCCGGAGGTATCGCTGCCGGACAGGAACACCGCAATCCATCCCAAGAAGGGCGAAAACAGGACGAACCAATGTCCGGTCGAAGCGACCGCCAATCCCAGGGTGTATGCCAGGCCGGAATAATTCATCACATAGGCGAGCGCGACGATCAGCATGACCGTCACGACGGCCTGCCAGATCTGTTGAATCGTGCGCACGGCACAGCGAAAAAATTCGGCCGGCGAGAGTCCGACCAGCAATGCGGTGATGATGGCGGCCACCAGAATGGCGGTGCCGGTTCCGAGCGGTTGGAAGCTCCAAACGGCGGCATATGCCTTGTCGTTATACAGAGTGATGGAGACCGCGTTGTCGAGGCCCGGCCAATGAATTGCCTTTTGCCCGATGACGGCAATTTTGGCGTAAGTCCATACGATCACCGTGGCCGTGACGATCAACCAGGGCATCCAGCCCTGCCAGGCGGGCACGGCGCTCGACACCGGCACTGACGGATCACTCGCTGAGGGCGCAATGGCAAACTCCGGATCCACAGCCGGATGCCAAACTTGCAGGAATATGAGGGTTGCCGCGAGAGAACCCAGCGCGGCGAACACGTCGGTGAGGGTGTAATCGAGATAGTTGGAGGCGGCAAATTGCAAAACGCCGAAGGTGCCGCCGGCGACCAGCAGCACCGGCCACAGGGCGCGGAGCGAGCGCCGGCCGCCGTACAGGGCCATGACGTAGAAGGGCAGGAAGGCGGCAATGAAGGGTAACTGACGCCCGATCATGGCCGCCAACGCCGCTGTCGGCAATCCGGTCATGGCCCCCAACACCGTCACGGGGGTGCCGAGGGCACCGAAGGCCACAGGGGTGGTGTCGAAAATCAGCGTGAACACCAGCGCATCGATCGCCGGAAACCCGCACATGATCAGCATCGAGGTGGTAATCGCCACGGGCGCGCCGAAGCCGGCGACGCCTTCGAGCAGCGCGCCGAAGCAAAAGCCGATGGCAATCAGTATCACCCGCCGGTCGTTCGGCAAGTGCCTCATCAACCAGGTGCGAAAGGCGTCGAAGCGTCCCGAGGCGACCGCGATGTTATAAAGCAGCAGCGCACTGATGACTATCCACATCACTGGCCAGAGCGAGAATACCGCGCCGTTCAAGGCGGCGGCGATGGCGATGTTCGCCGGGAGGTCCCAGACCGCGACCGAGATCAGCAGTCCGACGACGAGGCCTGCCAGGGCGGCCTGCCATGCCGGCCGCTTCAATATTCCGAGGAGAAGAAGCACGGTAGCGATGGGCAGAACGGCGACCAGGAAGGACAGAGTCAGACTGTCACCGACCGGTGTCAACAGTTGATGAAACATATGCTCTTTCCAGTTGATGTCGAAGCCGGCAATGGCGCTTTTTGCCAATCCTACCGCAGTGCCGGCCAATGCAATGCATAATTGGGGAATGAATACCTCGCTGCGGCCCGATGTGCCGGCTGATCCGTCGCGTACCCATCGTCAAGGGGAATTGGTGGCAGCGCTTATGAGGATTCTGCCGCCTGACGCGGTACTGTTCCGCCACGAGGACACCGTGACCTATGAGTGCGATGCGCTGACCGCCTATCGCGCCTCGCCCCTGGCGGTAGTGCTTCCGGAAACCGAGAGGGAGGTCGCCGCGACCCTCAAATTATGTCATCGGCTCGGCGTGCCCGTTATCGCGCGCGGCGCCGGCACCGGATTGTCCGGCGGAGCCACGCCGCATCATTGGGGCGTGATTTTGTCGCTGGCCAAGTTCACCAAAATCCTCAAGATCGATGCGGCGGCGTGCACGGCGCTCGTGCAATGCGGAGTTCGAAACGTCGCCATCAGCGAGGCCGCCGCCGCGTCTGGCTTGTACTACGCCCCCGACCCGAGCAGCCAAATCGCCTGCACCATCGGCGGCAACGTGGCGGAGAACTCCGGCGGCGTGCATTGTTTGAAGTACGGATTGACCCTGCACAATGTGCTGCGCGTCCGCGGTTTCATGGTCGACGGCGAAGCGGTGGAATTTGGCTCGCAGGCGCTGGACGCGCCGGGTCTTGATCTGCTATCGGTGGTGGTGGGCAGCGAAGGGATGCTTGCCATCACGACTGAAGTGACGGTAAAGCTCATTCCCAAACCACAGCTGGCCCGCTGCATCATGGCGAGCTTCAATGACATCGAATCGGCAGGCGCGGCGGTCGCGAGTGTGATTGCGCGCGGCATCATTCCTGCGGGACTTGAGCTCATGGACAAGGCCATGACGGCCGCGGTCGACGCCTTCGTACACGCCGATTACGACCTCGATGCCGCGGCCATTCTGTTGTGCGAGAGCGATGGCACTCCGGAGGAAGTGGCGGAAGAGATTGCGCGGATGGAAGAGGTGCTGGGCGGGGCGGGAGCATCGCGCCTCGAAGTCAGCCGCGATGAGTCGCAGCGCCTGAAGTTCTGGAGCGGGCGCAAGAACGCCTTTCCGGCTTCAGGCGGCATCAGCCCTGACTACATGTGCATGGATTCAACGATACCGCGCAAGCGTCTGGCGGAGATGCTGCGCGAGATCGAGCAGATGCAGATCAAGTACGGTTTGCGTTGCGTGAATGTGTTTCATGCCGGCGACGGCAATCTGCATCCCCTGATCCTGTTCGACGCGGAGCAGCCGGATGAAATGCGTCGCTGTGAATTGTTCGGGGCGGACATTCTGGAAACCAGCGTTCGCATGGGAGGCACGGTCACGGGAGAGCATGGGGTGGGGGTCGAGAAGCTCAATTCCATGTGTGTGCAGTTCTCGCCCGCCGAGCGAGCGCAATTCTTGGCGGTGAAGCATGCGTTCGATCCGCTCGAATTGTTGAATCCCGGCAAGGTTATCCCCACTCTGCATCGCTGTGCCGAGTACGGTAAGATGCATGTGCATCGGGGCATGCTGCCCTTCGCCGACTTGCCGCGGTTTTGATGGATATACAGGATCCGGCGTTGGCGCGTTTGATCGAGCGGGTGGTCCACTCGCGCGATCATCGACAGCCCGTGGAAATTCGCGGCGGCGGCACCAAGTCCTTCTACGGCGAACTGCCCATCGGCGAACCGCTCGACGTCACCGGTCTTGCAGGCATCAGTTCCTATGAGCCCACGGAGCTGGTGGTGACGGTGCGGGCCGGCACGCCGCTCGCAGAATTGGAAGCGGTACTCGCACAGCACGGCCAGTGCCTGCCGTTCGAGCCGCCGCGTTTTTCCGTCGGCGGCACCGTGGGCGGCATGGTCGCGGCGGGGCTGTCGGGTCCTTCTCGTGCCAACGCGGGATCGGTGCGCGATCACGTGTTGGGGGTGACACTGCTCAATGGACGCGGCGAGATCCTGACTTTCGGCGGCCAGGTCGCCAAGAATGTGGCCGGCTACGATGTGTCGCGCCTGTTGGCCGGCTCTTTAGGAATTTTGGGGATTATCTGCGAGGTTTCCCTCAAGGTGCTTCCCGTCAGTCGTTCTGTCGCGACTTTGAGTTTCGACTGCGATGAGCGTCACGCCCTGGCACAGCTCAACCGATGGGCGTCACAGCCCTTGGCAATCACCGGCAGTTCCTGGCATGAAGGCAGATTGCATGTACGCCTCGGCGGCGCGTCTGCCGCGGTCAGCGCGGCATGCAACAAGCTTGGCGGTGCTGCGCTCGACCCTGACGCGGCGGCAGCGTGGTGGTTAAGCTTGCGCGATCAAAGCGATGATTTCTTTGCGCTCGATGCATCAGCCCTGAGCCGGGGGGAGTGTCTGTGGCGGCTGTCTGTGCCGGCCAGCACGGCTCCGAGCCAGTTGCCGGGGCGCCAACTCATCGAATGGAACGGCGCTCAGCGCTGGTGGCGGACCACTGCCGACTCCGACACGGTGCGCAGCGCCGCCGGCGAGGTGGGCGGCCATGCCACACTGGTGCGCACGCTCGACAAGTCCGCTGGAGCGTTTGCGCCCGTCAGCGAGGCGTTGATGCGTATCCATCGCGGCTTGAAGCAGGCCTTCGATCCGCAGCACATTTTTAATCGCGGACGCTTGTACGCCGAGCTTTGACCCATGCAGACGCTGTTAAGTCCCGAGTTTAAAGATACGCCGGACGGCGAAGCCGCGCAGGATATCATTCGTAAATGCGTGCATTGCGGTTTTTGCAACGCCACCTGTCCCACCTTTCAATTGCTGGGCGATGAGCTCGACGGACCCCGCGGGCGAATTTATTTGATCAAGCAAGTGCTCGAAGGCGCGGAGGTCACGCGCAGCACGCAGCAGCATCTGGATCGCTGCCTCACCTGCCTGAACTGTCAAACCACCTGTCCGAGCGGTGTGCAGTACGGTCATCTGGTCGATATCGGACGCAAGATTGTCGATGCGCGGGTCGAGCGCCCGGTGAAGGAGCGCACGCTGCGCTGGTTGCTCAGAGAAGGACTCACGTCGACCCTGTTCGCTGCGGCGATGCGGCTGGGGCAGGCGCTGCGGCCGTTGTTGCCTGCCGCGCTAAGGAACAAGGTACCCGTGCGTGGCGGGGCAGCGCCAAGCAGCGCGATGCAGCAACCCAGCATGGCGCGGCGCGGCGCGGCACCGCCGCGTCCAACCCCTGCGCGCACGGTACTCATGCTGGGAGGTTGCGTGCAGCCGTCGATGATGCCTAACATCGATCATGCGGCGACGCGTGTGCTCGATGCGGCGGGCATCGAAGTTGTATACGCGGCCGGCACCGGCTGCTGCGGCTCGCTGCGCACGCATCTTAGTGATCACGAGGGAGGCCTTGCGGACATGCGGCGCAACATCGATGCCTGGACTCCCCTCATCGCTGCGGGCAAAGTGGAAGCCATCATCAGTTCGGCATCGGCTTGCAGTCTCACCATCAAGGAATATGGCTACGCTCTCGCCGGCGATCCAGAGTATGCGGATAGGGCAGCGCGCATGAGTGCTCTGGCGCGAGACTTGTGCGAGTTGCTGCCTGAACTGGTGCCGGCACTCAAAGGCAAGATGCGGTTCGATGGGGGTGAGCGGCTCGCCTTGCACTCACCCTGCACCTTGCAGCATGGGCAGCGATTGCGCGGCGTCATCGAACCGCATCTGCAAGCGCTGGGGTTCGACGTGAAGGTCGCGGGCAGCGAAAGTCATTTATGCTGTGGTTCGGCGGGTACTTATTCGATACAGCAGCCGGAACTCTCCTTTGCGTTGCGCGACCGCAAGCTCGAACAGCTGGCTGCGCTGCGGCCGAACATCATCGTCTCTGCCAATGTGGGCTGCATTCAGCACTTGCAGTCCGGCACCGAGACGCGGGTGATGCACTGGGTCGAGGTCTTGGACGCGGCGCTGAACGTCGCGTAGTCCGCGGCGCAAGATCAGGATGTGTTTGGTTTTTCTCGTCTGGCGCCTGCATCCGCAATATCCTCTGGTGGTGGCGGCGAATCGTGATGAATTTCATGCGCGACCGGCGGCACGCGCGGCGTGGTGGCCGGATCATCCGCAGCTACTGGCGGGCCGGGATCTTCAGGCGGGAGGTACCTGGCTCGGCATGACTCGAACGGGTCGATTTGCCGCGCTGACGAATTACCGGGATCAGGAACTAGGGCGCGCAGATGCGCCGAGCCGCGGTGCACTGGTCGCCCACATGCTGCTGGCGGGGACCTCGGTGGCCGAGGGGCTGGCCTATCTTCGCGACGTCGGCGACCACTACAATGCTTTCAATTTAATTTTCTCCGACGGCGAGCGGCTCGGCATCTTTGAAAGTAAGCAGGGGGCCGGACGCGAATTGGGGCCCGGCATTTATGGCTTGTCGAATCATCTGCTCGATACGCCTTGGCCCAAGGTTGAAGACGGAAAGACCCGGTTGGAATCGGCGCTTTTGGCAATGACCGACACGGCGCCGCTACTGGCATTGTTGCGCGATACCCGTCCGGCATCCGACGAGCGCCTGCCGACGACGGGGGTGAGTTTAGAATGGGAGCGACTGCTCTCCAGCGCCTTTGTTCAGGCGCGGGATTATGGTACGCGTTGCTCGACAATTATTCGCTTTGAGCAGGCGGCCCGAGCATACTTCGATGAGTGGACTTGGGACTCCGAGGGGACGGACATCGGCAGGGTCAGCCTGCAGTTCGAGTTGGAGTAATTATGTTCAAGCGCGTGCTGCTGTGTTACGACGGCTCCGAGGTGGGACGCCGCGCCCTGAAGCGCGGCGCGGAGCTCGCCATTCTGGTCGGAGCAAAGGTATTTGTGCTGTCCATCGTGCCGGGCGGAATGGCGGACGCCGCCGTGGCCGCCGGTGCCGCCGGCCATGCATGTCTGGTGGACGAGGCGGGCGGCCATCGCAAACTGCTCGACCAATCGGTTGCGTGGCTGAAGGCGCGCAACGTCGACGCCGAGGGATATCTGGCGAGCGGAAATACCCTGGAACAAATCCTGGCGTTCGCGCGGCGCTTGAGCATTGATCTTATCGTGCTCGGCCACTATCCGCAGCCCTCGGGCGGCTTCTGGTGGGGCAGCTCGCAACGGGCGTCGCTGGCCGAACGCGCGAATTGCTGCGTGTTCGTGGCCTACAGCCCGCCTGAGGATGCAACGCCAAGTGCTTAGTCTTGATTGCTTAAGCTTGATTCGATCGCACGAGTTAATTTGCTGACGATTTCCTCCAGTTCGCTGTCGCCGGCATTGTAGGGCGGGGCGATGATGATGGTGTCGCCTGCCGTGCCGTCGACATGGCCGGAACAGGGGTAGCATATGAGCCCGTCGTCGAACGCCCGTGCTCCGATGTCAAAGCTCAGCGCGCGCTCTGCGGGAAACGGCGCCTTGGATGCGGGGTCGCGCACCAACTCGATGCCGATGAAAAATCCCCTGCCGCGCACGTCCCCCACCTCGTCGAATTTGGACAAGGCGCCGCGGATGGCTTGTTGGAATTCGACACCGGCGGTGCGCACCCTATCGACCAGATTATCGCGCTCGATGATGTGCTGCACGGCGAGTCCTGCCGCGCAGGCGGCGGTGTGGCCGGTGAAGGTGCTTCCGGTCATGAAGCTGCCGTGCTCACTGTGAATGGGTGCGGCGACTTGCTGCGTCACCAGCGTCGCGCCCAACGGGATGTAGCCGCCGGCCAATCCCTTGGCGATGCTCATGATGTCCGGAACGATGCCGTCCTGCTCCAAGGCGCGCCAGGTGCCGGTGCGGCCGGCGCCGCACATTACTTCGTCGGCGATCAGCAGAACATCGTGCTTGCGGCATACGGCTTGGATGGCCTGCGCATAGCCCCCAGGCGCCGGAACGACGCCGCCGGCCGCGCCCACGACCGGCTCGAAAATGAACGCGGCTACGCGTTGCGAACCTAAAGTCTGGATGGCATGGTCGAGCTCCGCCGCAAGATGAGCAGCGAGATCGGCGGCGGCCACTCCGTCGGGCATCCGGTACGCGTTGGCCGCGGACACGAAGGTAACGTCAAGCAAGCTGCCCTCGAAAGCGCGGCGCCGCTGCACGAAATCCGACACCGACAGCGCTCCCAAGCTATTGCCGTGCCAGGATCGCCGCCGCGCGATAAAGTGCCGCTTGTGCATCAGTCCGCGCGCTGCGAAATGTTGAAGCGCTATTTTCAGCGCACCCTCGACGGCCTCAGATCCGCTGCCGGTGAACACGATGTCCTTGAAATTCCCGCCGCACAGACGCAGAACTGCCTCGGTCAAAGCGTCAAGCGCCGAGCTTGTGAATAAGTAACGGTAGCCGTAGGCGATGTCTTGAAACTGCTTGGTAATCGCCGCGTTGACCTCGGGATGTGCGTGTCCCAGGCAAAACACGGCGGGGCCGCCGGAGCCATCGAGATAGCGCTTCCCCGCAGCGTCGAATACGTAACTGCCCTGGCCGCGGATAATTCGCGGCAATTCCTCGATACCGAAGCCGCTCGGGCGGTTTTTCACCAGATAACCTCACATGGCAATGTGCGAATATAGCGCATGGAGCCGCCCGTCTCGCCCGCATCCGGTCCGTCGCCGCCGGCGACTCACGAACGCGCCCTTGGCATCATCACGACGGCCACGGTGTTGGCGCTGCTGTATTTTGCCCGGGGTGTGTTGGTGCCGATTACCCTGGCAGTCATTCTTAGTCTGTTGATCGCGCCGCTGGTGCGGGTGTCACGACGGCTTGGGCTGGGTCAGACCGGGTCGGTGCTGGCGGCCGTACTGGTACTGGGACTTTCATTCGCCGCGGTTGCCCTCGTCATCGGTTCGCAATTGGTCCTCATGGCGCAGAGCCTGCCGCATTACGAACAGACCATTGAGCGCAAAATCAAGACCTTGAATGATGTCACCATCGGCAAGGTAGACGCACTCACGGAGCAGGCAGGTCGTCTGCTGAACCGGCGGAGCGCTGCTGCGTTGCCGGGCCCTGATGAGCGGCCGACGTCGCGCAGCGGGCCGGCAATCACTGAAACGCCGGCCACACCGTCGCCAGGCAATCGCTTCACGGGGGCTGCCCCCATCCCTGTGGAGCTGCATGAGGCGCCACGGAGTTCTGTTCAACTCATCGAGAAGATTCTCGGCTCGATTTGGGTGCCTTTAGAAACCGCGGGCATCGTCTTGGTGGTGCTGGTGTTCGTCCTGCTGGAGCATGAAGCGGTGCGCGACCGCTTCATCCGCATCGCCGGCGGCGCTGACATTCGCCGCACCACCCTTGCGATCAACGATGCGGGCGAGCGGCTGTCGCGATTTTTCGTGTCGCAATTCGCGGTGAATTGCAGCATGGGGCTGTTTATTTGGATTGGACTCAGCATCATCGGGCTGCCGCACCCGCTGCTGTGGGCGGTGCTTGCGGCGGTCCTGCGTTTCGTTCCCTATGTCGGGATTTGGATTGCGGCGCTCTGTGCAGTGCTGCTGGCGGCCGCCGTCGATCCGGGCTGGTACCTGGCGTTGGCGACCTTGATTCTGTTCCTGGTCGTCGAACTCATCGCCGGGCAACTGGTGGAACCGCAGCTCTATGGCCATACCACCGGCTTGTCGCCGCTGTCGGTGGTCATTGCGGCAATATTTTGGAGTTGGCTGTGGGGTCCGATCGGCTTGATCGTGTCCACTCCACTGACCCTGTGCCTGGTGGTGGCGGGGCGGCATATCAAAGCGCTCAGCCTGCTCGATGTCTTGCTGGGAGACACCCAGGCGCTGACCATGCCGGAACGCTTCTATCAGCGTGCGCTGTCGGCGGACTCCGATGAGATCATCGCCAGCGCGCGGCTGTTTCTTAAGCGCAATTCTTTCGCCAACTACTGCGATTTGGTGCTGCTGCCCGCTCTGCACCTGGCGCGCATCGATCTACAGTCGGGCGCCATCAGCATGGATCAGCAATCCAAGGTACGCGGCGCCATGGTGGCCGTGATTGCCGCCATCGGCGGAGTGCCCAACCGGCCGCCGCGCAGGCCGCGTCCAGTGTCGGTTCTGGATTCTCCGAACGCCGGGCGGCAGCTGCGCCTGCAGCGCGAGCAAGTCAGCGGCCGCTGGCAGGGACCGCTCGTGGTTCCCGCGGGCTCGGTCATGGTGTGCGTGGGGCTTGGGTCCATGGCCGACGATTTGGCGACGGAACTCTTGGTGCGCATTCTGCGCGATCAAAAAATCGATGCCCGCCATATGTCGCTCGGGGACATGCCGGCGGGCACGCCGGCCGAAGCCGCCGAGGCGGTGTCCGTTGTGTATGTGGTCAGCGCGTTTCCGAGCGAGGAGCGGGATCGCGGCGAGGCCACGGCGGAGGAAATGCGCCGGCGATTTCCGAAAGCTTGCATCGTTGCGGTATTTCTCCCCGGCATGCTGCTGCAGCCTGACAGCGGGGTCGATAGTTTGCGGGGCGCCGACAAGTCGGCAGCGTCGCTGGGCCATGCGGTTCAGATCTGCCTCGACCTGCACCACGAACCGGCGCCATGAGCCCGATCAAGCACTATGTTGCGGTACGTATCCGTTGGCGCATATTCTCCATGCTGTTCGGCTTCGCTTTCCTCGCCTACCTGCAGCAAAAGAGCATCACGGTTGCCGCCGACCGCATGATGCCGGAGCTGCACTTGAGCCAGGTGCAGATCGGTTGGATCATGGAGGCCTTCGTCGTCGGTTACGCGCTGTTTCAGCTGCCCGGCGGAATCTTTGGGCAGCGCGTCGGAGCGCGGCGCGCCTTCACCATCACCGGGCTCGCCGCGGTATTCGCGACCGTGTGCACGCCGCTGGCGCCCTTTTGGCTGAAGGGGGTGGGGCTGTTCGTGGTGCTGCTCAGCCTGCAGGCCTTGCTCGGTGCATCGCAGGCGGCAGTATTTCCCGTGTCCGCAGGAGTATTCGAAGCCTGGTTTCCTGAGCGCCGCTGGGCCTTCGTGCAGGGCTTGCAGACCATGGGAATCAGCTTCGGTGCGGCGCTGACGCCGCCGCTCATCGTATCGCTCATGGCGCTGCTCGGGTGGCAGCAGGCATTGCTGTGGACGGGAGTGCCGTCGCTGATTCTCATTCTTGCCTGGGCGTGCTACGCGCGAAATTCGCCGCGCGAGCACAAGGCTGTTACGGCTGCTGAGTTGGCGACCATCGGCGTTGCCGACACGCCGCCGGTCGACAGTAAAATCGGCCTCAGGCAATTGCTCCGTATTCTTCGCAACCGCAGCGTGCTGATGCTCGCGTTCTCGTATCTGTGCTTCAATTATTGCTTTTACCTGCTTTCCAATTGGGTTTTTCTATACCTGGTGCAGGAGAGGCACTTCTCGGTGCTGGAAAGCGGCTGGCTGGCGGGCGCGCCGCCGCTGGCCTCGGCGGTGGGCGCCGGTGTCGGCGGTGCGATCACCAGTGTTCTTTGCCTTAAGTTCGGCAACCGCTGGGGGTACCGATTGCTGCCCATGATTGCCATGCCCACGGTCGCCGTGCTGCTGATGTTCTCGGTCAGCACGGCGAATCCCTACTGGGCCGTGGCGGGACTCGCCACTTGCTTCGCGGCCGTGGAGCTCAATGAGGGTGCCTATTGGGGAGGCGCCATGATGGTGGGCGGCGGCGATACCATGGCGGTAAGCGGCGTCATGAACACCGGCGGTAATTTGGGCGGCATCATCGGCATCCCCATCATCGCCTATTTGTCGGGCCGGCATTTGTGGCGCCTGGCGTTCATCATCGGCGCTGGGTTTGCCGTGGTCAGCGCGATTGCGTGGCTGTGGGTCGAGCTGGGAAACAGGAGAGAAGATTGCGAACAATCGTAGTGACCGGAGCCGCGCAAGGGGTCGGGCTGGCGACGGCCACGATGCTGGCACAACATGATTGCCGGGTGATTCTGCTCGACCTACAACCGGTCGACGAGCAGGTGGACCGCCTGCGCAGCGCCGGCGCACAGGTCGCGGGACTGTCGGGCGACATCTCTTCAGAAACCTTCGTGCAGCAATTGGCGCATTGGATCGCGCGTGAGTACGGTGCCGCCGACGGCTTGGTGAATAATGCCGGCATCAGCTTGATTGCGCCGGCGGAGGACACGACCGCCGCGCAATGGCAGCGCGTCATGAACATTAATTTATTCGGGCCGTTTTTGTTGTGCCGCTATCTTGGCGCGCAAATGCTGGAGAAACGCCGCGGCAGCATCGTGAACGTGGCGTCGGTGGCAGGCCTCGCCGGCGTCAGTCATCGCAGCGCCTACAACTCATCGAAGCACGGCCTGATTGGTTTGACCAAGACCTTGGCGGCCGAGTGGGGCGGCCGCGGCGTGCGGGTCAATGCGGTGTGCCCCGGATGGATCAAGACCGAAATGGACGTCGCGGATCAGGGAAGCGGCGCGTATTCGGATGCCGACATCCTCAATCGCGTTCCCATGGCGCGCTTTGCTACGCCTAACGATGTGGCCGAAGCCATCGGCTTCCTGCTCGACGGGGATCGAAGTGCATTCGTCAACGGGGTAAGCATGCCCGTGGATGGCGGCTGGATTGCCGATGCGAGCTGGGACAGTTTGCGCCTGCGAACCAGAGACACCAGCACTCGCTAGGGAGTTGGGTATGTGGCTGCAGAGGACTTCCGTGAACGAGCGCCGCGCCATGCTGGCCGCTTACGCCGGCTATGGCTTGGACGGATTCGATCTCATGGTTTACACCTTCATCATCCCCACCCTGCTCGCACAGTGGGGCATGAGCAAGGCGGAGGCGGGCTATATCGCCAGCGCCACCTTGTTCACCTCGGCCATCGGGGGTTGGGGCGCGGGAGTGCTCGCGGATCGATATGGGCGCGTGCGCATTCTGCAGCTGACGGTGCTGTGGTATGCGGCGTTCACTTTCTTGAGCGGCTTTACCCATTCCTATGGCGAACTGTTATTCACCCGAGGAATGCAGGGCTTCGGTTTCGGCGGCGAGTGGACGGTGGGCTCGGTGCTGGTGGCGGAGACCATCGAGGCACGGCATCGCGGCATGGCCGCGGGCATCGTGCAAAGCAGCTGGTCATTGGGCTGGGCGGCGGCGGCGCTGGGCTTTTGGGCGGTGAGTGTGCTGCTGCCGCCGGCATTGGGCTGGAAGGTGCTGTTTTGGGTGGGCATCCTGCCTGCGCTCTTGGTCATCTATATCCGCCGCAATGTGCAGGAACCTGCGATGTATGTTGAAATGCGCGCGCAAAAGCGGCAACGCGAGCGCGCCGCAGCGGCCGCCGGAGCGGGCGGCGCAACGGCAGCCGCGGAGTTCTTGAACATTTTTCGGCCTCCGCTGCTGCGCAATACGATGTTGGCGACGCTGCTTGCCACCGGGATGCTGACCGCTTACTACTCAGTCACGACCTGGCTGCCGACATTTCTGGAAACCGAGCGGCATTTGTCCGTGACGGGGCGTACCGGCTACTTGCTGATGCTGATCGTGGGGTCTCTGGGCGGCTACCTGGCCAGTGCCTGGTTATCCGATGCGGTAGGGCGGCGGCGTGGGTTCATCGCGTTTGCCTGCTGTGGTGCATTGTTGATTTTGCTTTACACCCACATGCCGGTGAGCGGCGGCATGCTGCTGATCGGATTCGCGCTGGGATTTTTCGTGCTGGGAATATTTTCCGGCATGGGTGCCTGTTTTTCTGAATTGTTTCCCGGCACGGTGCGCGGCTCCGGTCAGGGATTCTGCTACAGCGCCGGCCGCGCCTTCGGCGCCGCAGGACCGGCACTGATCGGCGTGTGGAGCACCCATGTGTCGTTGGGCCAGTCGATGGGTGCCGTGACTGTGGGAGCGTATGCGCTGGTGGTGGTCTCGGCCTGGGCTTTACCTGAGACCCGCGGGCGTGTGCTCAGCGTCGACGCCGCAGTGGCGGAGGATGTCGTCTGAGTATGGCCGGCATGCCGCGCTGGCAGTTCTGGATCGATCGGGGCGGCACTTTCACCGACATCGTCGGCTGTGCGCCGGACGGCACGCTGCACGCGGACAAGCTGCTGTCGGAGAATCCATCGCAGTACGCCGATGCCGCGGTCGAAGGCATCCGGCGGCTGCTGGGCCTCAAATCAGATGAGTTGATCACGGCGGAGCGTGTGGCCTGCGTGAAGATGGGCACCACCGTTGCCACCAACGCGCTGCTGGAGCGCAAGGGGGAGCGCACGCTGCTGGTCATCACGCGCGGGTTCCGCGATGCACTGCGGATCGCGACCCAGGCGCGGCCGCGGTTGTTCGACCGCCGCATCGTGCTGCCGGAATTGTTGTACGAACGGGTGCTCGAGGCGGCGGAGAGAGTGGGCGCCCGCGGCGAGATCATCGAGCCGTTGAACGAAGCTGCGCTCACGGCCGGACTGCAGGCGGCATTCGATGCGGGACTGCGTTCCTGTGCCATTGTCTTCATGCACGGCTATCGCTATGTGGAGCACGAACTCGCCGCGGAACGCGCAGCGCGGCAAATCGGCTTCACGCAGATTTCGGTGTCGCATAGGGCGAGTCCGCTGATGAAGCTGGTGCCGCGCGGCGATACCACGGTGGTCGATGCTTATCTGTCGCCGATTCTGCGCCGCTACGTGGACGGGGTGGCGCGCTTGATGCCGGGCGTGCCGCTGTACTTCATGCAAAGTTCGGGCGGCCTGACTCACGCGCATCACTTTCAAGGCAAGGACGCAATTCTGTCGGGACCGGCCGGCGGTATTGTCGGCATGGCGCGCACTGCGCAGGTTGCCGGACACTCAAAGCTCATCGGCTTCGACATGGGTGGTACTTCCACTGATGTGAGTCACTTTGCGGGTGAATACGAACGAGCTTTTGACACGGAAGTCGGCGGTGTGCGGGTGCGCGCTCCGATGATGAGCATTCACAGTATTGCAGCCGGCGGTGGCTCCATCATTCGTTTTGACGGCGCGCGCCTGCGAGTCGGGCCGGAATCTGCCGGCGCAGACCCTGGGCCCGCCTGTTATCGGCGCGGCGGACCGCTGACCATCACCGATGCGAACGTACTGCTCGGTCGCATTCAGCCGGCATATTTTCCAAAGGTCTTCGGACCCCTTGCCAATGACGCACTGGACGGCGACATCGTCGTCGGCCGCTTCCGAGCGCTGGCGCAGCAAATGACGGCTGCTGCCGGCATCGACATGGAACCTGAGCAGGTGGCGGGCGGCGCACTGCAGATTGCCGTCGGCAGTATGGCCAATGCGGTGAAGCGGATTTCCGTCATGCGCGGCTACGATGTCAGCGGCTACACGCTGCAGTGCTTTGGCGGAGCGGGCGGTCAGCACGCCTGCCAGGTAGCCGATGCGCTCGGCATGAGCCGTGTGTTCATCCACCCGCTGGCCGGGGTACTCTCCGCGTATGGCATGGGTCTCGCCGATCAAATCGTCATGCGCGATGCCGCCGTTGAGCGCGGACTAGACAAGCAGGGGCTGGAGGCTTCACGGCGAGTGGCGGAGCAACTGAAGTCCGATGCCGCCGCCGCGCTCAAGGTCCAAGGCTGGGAGGCGGACACTTCGCCGGGAGTCGGGGCGCTGCGCAGTCTTGCGCGCGTGCGGGTGCGCTACCAGGGCACGGATACTGCGCTGGCCTGCGAACTGCCCCTCGAGGGCGCGCCGAACGATGCGGTGGCCGCGATCCGCGCGGACTTCGAACAGGCCTACCGCCGACGCTTCGCCTTTCTGATGCCGAATCAAGCCCTGGTGATCGAGTCCGTGTCAGTCGAGTGCGTCGCCCCGGGGGTTGCGATGGCGGCCGCGCCCGTCTTGCATCCAGCCACCCACTATCTTCCAATCGAGGATGCGCGGGTGAGCATGTACTGTCTCGCCGATGAAGAGGCTGCGGGCCTGCGTGAAGCTCGGCTGTTTCAAGTCGAGGCGCTGGTCGCGGGTGCGTGCATCGACGGCCCGGCCATTCTTGCCGAGCGCAACGCGACCACCGTGGTCGAGCCGGGGTGGCGAGCATCGGTGACGAGCGCGGGCGGCGTCGAATTGCGGCGCCATCGCCCGCGCAGGTTGCGTCATGCAGCGGGTACCGAGGTCGATCCGGTGCGGCTGGAATTGTTCAACAATGTGTTCATGAACATTGCCGAGCAGATGGGGCTGCGGCTGCAGAACACGGCCTACTCCGTCAACATCAAGGAGCGGCTGGATTTCAGCTGCGCCGTGTTCGACGCCGACGGCTCGCTGATCGCCAATGCGCCGCACATGCCCGTGCACTTGGGCTCGATGAGCGAGTCGATTCGCACCGTCATCGAATGCAATCCGGGAATGCATGCCGGCGACGTCTATGTGTTGAACGATCCCTACCATGGCGGCACCCATCTGCCGGACGTGACCGTGGTGACGCCGGTGTACCTGGAGGACGAAGCACCCAGCTTCTTTGTCGCCTCGCGCGGGCATCATGCCGACATTGGGGGCACGACGCCGGGATCGATGCCGCCGTTCTCCACCAGCATCGCCGAAGAGGGCGTGATGCTCGACAATTTCAAGCTCGTCGAGCGCGGCACACTGCGGGAAGACGCCCTGCGCGAGTTGCTCGCGGGCGGCAAGTTTCCGTCCCGCAACCCAGCTCAGAATCTCGCCGATTTGCGCGCGCAGATTGCGGCAAACGAGAAAGGAGCCTTGGAACTCAAGGCAACGGTCAAGCAGCATGGGCGCGGCGTGGTGGCGGCCTACATGCGGCATGTGCAGGACAACGCCGAGGAGTCGGTGCGCCGGGTCATCACCGCGCTCAAAGATGGCGAATTCACCCTGCCGCTGGACAATGGGGCGCAGATTCACGTGAGCGTGCGGGTGGATCCGCAGCAGCGCTGCGCTTGCATCGATTTCAGCGGCACCAGCGCGCAGTTGCCGAACAATTTCAATGCGCCGCGTGCCATCACCACGGCCGCCGTGCTGTATGTGTTTCGCACCTTGGTGGATGATGACATTCCGTTGAATGCGGGCTGTCTTAAGCCATTGCGGATCATCCTGCCCGAGGCTTGCATGTTGAATCCCAAGTCGCCGGCGGCAGTGGTTGCCGGCAATGTAGAGACCTCGACCTGTGTCACCAATGCCTTGTTCGGCGCTCTCGGCGTCATGGCCGCGAGCCAGTGCACCATGAACAATTTCACCTTCGGCAATGCGCAGTATCAATACTACGAGACCATCGCCGGCGGCTCTGGTGCGGGGCCTGAATTTGCCGGTGTCAGCGTGGTCCAAACACATATGACCAATTCGCGGCTGACGGATCCTGAGGTTCTGGAGTTGAGGTTCCCGGTGCGCCTCGAGTCCTATGAGATTCGATCGGGTTCAGGCGGGGACGGCCGTTGGCGCGGCGGTGATGGCGGGGTGCGGCGGATTCTGTTTCTCGAGACGATGACCGCGTCCATCTTGAGCAACGGCCGTCGCCATGGAGCATTCGGCTTGAGCGGGGGCAAGGCCGGCCAGACAGGGGAGAATTGGGTGGAGCGTGCGGACGGGCGGGTGGAGCGCTTGGGCCATATCGCACAGGTGGAGATGCAACCTGGCGACGTGTTCGTGGTCAGTACGCCGGGCGGCGGTGGTTACGGAGCACCCCCAAAAATCAGGCGCATCTGATGAAGTTGAATGACATGTTATATTCATAACAATTTGAAAGATAAGAGTTAATTATGTCCAAGATAGAAATGGTGGAGGTCGGGCCTCGCGATGGCCTGCAGAACGAGTCGGTGTTGTTCACGACCTCGCAGAAGCTGGAGTTCATCGGCCGCGTCGTCGCTGCGGGTGCGCGGCGCGTCGAGGCGGCCAGCTTCGTGAATCCCAAATTGGTGCCGCAGATGGCGGATGCGGACGCCGTTGCGGCGGAATTGCCGCGCCGCGAGGGCGTCACCTTCATCGGCTTGGTGCTGAACAAACGTGGTGCGCTACGCGCGCTGGAAGCCGGCATGGATGAGTTGGGCGCGGTGTGTGCAGCGTCGGATGGTTTCGCGATTCGTAATCAAGGCATGACCTCGGACGCCTCGCTCGCCATGTGCTGCGAGGTCGTGCGCCTGGCGCGTGAGAACGCGCGACCGGCGCAAATTACCATCTCAACGGCGTTCGGCTGCCCGTTCGACGGGGAGGTTGATCCGGCGCGCGTGGTGGAGATGGCGCGGCTCGCGGCCGCCTCAGGTCCGGTGGAAGTCGCCATTGCGGATACCATCGGTGTGGCGAGTCCCGGGGAAGTGGCGGCGCTGGTCGCGCGGGTGGCGGCCGCGATCAATCCCCTGCCGGTGCGCGTGCACTTTCACAACACGCGCAACACCGGTCTCGCGAACGTGTGGGCGGCGGTGCAAGCCGGTGCCAAAATCGTGGACGCATCTCTGGGCGGGATCGGCGGCTGTCCGTTTGCGCCGCGCGCCACGGGCAATGTTCCCACCGAGGATGTGGCGTACATGCTGGAACGATCCGGATATCGCACGGGCTTGGATCTCGACAGTCTGATCACATCGACGAGGTGGCTGGCCGGCCTGATGGGTCGTGATGTGCCTGGGATGCTAAGCCGCGCCGGTGTGTTTCCGAAGAAATCGGCGGAGTCGCTGGTTGCAGGTGCGGATGGTATTTA
Organism: Gammaproteobacteria bacterium; assembly: GCA_040002315.1. Classification (GTDB taxonomy): domain Bacteria; phylum Pseudomonadota; class Gammaproteobacteria; order Steroidobacterales; family Steroidobacteraceae; genus Bog-1198. The sequence goes on along the minus strand of JBDUEQ010000081.1, from coordinate 940 downwards.
CTTGTAATTACATATAGATACAGATTATATTTCGCTTTATTTCTAAGTGGATAACTTATGAGCCCAAGCACCGCACCGACCCTGCAACTCGAGATTCGCGATTGCATTGCCTTCCTCACCCTGACTCGTCCTGAAGCCGCGAACACCTTGAATCTGCAATGCGGCCGCGAGTTCCTCGCGGCCGCACTCGCCATTGAGGCGGCGCCGGTCCGGGCCGTGATACTGACGGGCGCGGGAAAAAATTTCTGCTTCGGCGGCGATTTGAAAGGAATGATGGCTTCGGGCAGCGACGTGCGGGCTTACTTGAGTGAATTGACCACGAATTTACACGCCGGCATGGCGCTGATGGCGCGCTTGGATGCGCCGGTGATCGCCGCGGTCAACGGCACTGCCGCGGGCGCAGGGCTAGGCTTGGTGCTGGCGGCGGACCTGGCGGTCGCGGCGCGCAGCGCCAAATTCGTGTCCGCCTACACGGCGGTGGGCCTCACGCCGGACGCCGCCTGTACTTTTTTGTTGCCGCGAACCGTGGGCTACAAGCGCGCCATGGAGTTATTCCTGACCAATCGCGTTCTCGATGCAGAGACGGCGCTCGAGTGGGGGCTCGTCAATCAAGTGGTCGAGGACGACAAGCTCGCGGAGACTGCGGCGGCATTGGCTGCAAAATTGGCATCCGGGCCCGGCGGCGCTTTCGGCGCCGTGAAGCGTCTGTTGGCCGATTCCGAACCGGGCCTGGAGGCGCAACTCGGCCGGGAAAGCCGCTCGATTGCTTATCGAGGTACGAGCGCGGAAGGCCGCGAGGGCATCGCGGCGTTTCTCGAGAAACGCGCGCCTACTTTTCGCAGTTGATGTAGCGGTCGAGCTCGCGGTGAAAATGGCGGACCCGCTGTTCCTGATCGGACCATAGCGGTCCGCGGAAACCGCGTGACTTCGAGCCGCGCTG